>JBDRFO010000139.1:0-10652 GCA_043818655.1 Chloroflexota bacterium | reverse complement strand
CCATGGGCATGGTGACCACAATAACATTGCGGCCGTTAAAGGTAATCCCCAGGCAATCAAAGGTGCCGTTAGCACCACGATTAAAGGGATCGCGATTAAAGGGATTTCCGCCTACCATGACGATGTGGAAGGCAAAAAGAGCGGCAGCAACACCATTTTTTGTTTCACGGTGGATGGTATGAAGGTCTGCCATCTTGGTGATTTGGGCCATAAGCTGACCGATGCGCAGTTAGCCGAGATTGGTGAGGTGGATGTCCTGCTCACCCCGATGGCGGGGAATTATACCATCGATGCCGCTACCGCTACCGAACTCATGAATAAGGTCAGGGCAAAGGTCGCTATCCCGATGCACTACCGGAATCCCTTGTGTGACTACCCGGTGGCGACGGTAGACGAGTTTATTAAGGGTAAGAACAATGTTGCCAGTCTGGATGCATGTGAGGTTGAGTTCAAAAAAGGACAGCTTCCGGATAATCAGATTATGGTGCTGAAACCGGCTCCCTAGCGTCACTCAGGATTCTGATTGACCGGGATTATTTTAACATCAATTCGTGATGGTGAAGACAGCTTATCAACCGTAAACCAACAGAGCCGGATTCAGGTTCTGTTGAATAGGAATTATTTCAATATGAATCTGAGATGGTGAAAATCAGTCTGACGGTGAGTGAACGGAGCCTGATCTGAAAAAATGAACGGTATCTTGACTGATTATGGTAAAATAAATAGATAAGGAAAAAGTAGAAAACAAGACGATTTGGATATAAGTTGTATCGTGCTGGCTGGAGGTAGGGCACTACGACTGGGGCGCAATAAGTTATTGGTGGATATTGGTGGGAAAAGCCTGATACAGAGAGTGATTGATGCTCTCATCTTTTTCCAGAGTGATATTATTGTCGTTACCGGAAGACATCAGTTTTTGCCTGAGGTTGCCTGCTGTCCCGGAACAAAAATAGTTCCTGATCTTTATCCTGATGCTGGGCCTCTTGGTGGTGTCTATACTGGCATAACGGCGGCAGATTCCTTTTACAATCTGGTTGTTGCTTCTGATATGCCCTTTTTAAGCCGACCCCTACTGGCTCACATGTTAAAAAACGTGCCTGGCTTTGATGTCGTTGTTCCCCGGTTAGGGGAAAATCGCCTCGAGCCTCTTCATGCGGTATATTCGAAAGGGTGTTTGCCTTATATCAGACACCATCTTGAAACAGGGGACAGGAATATTATCAGCTTTTTCCCCGATGTTCGGGTGCGTTATCTGGAGAGGGCGGAGATTGACCGGTTTGATCCGGAGCACCTTAGTTTTTTCAATATCAACACGGAAGCTGACCTGACGATGGCAAGAGAACTGGTAAAGACGGTGGGACAGAATGACCCCAACCCTTGAGGAGGGATGGACGTCTTCGAAGTTATCCAGAAACGCAATATGCCAGGATTAGGGGAAGCCAGTTTTTGGATAGCCTGTAGTTTAGTTAGGAGAGGACAGCATAATGATAAGTGTCGAAGAAGCCTTAGAGAAAATAATGGCCAAGATAGATGTTCTGGATGAGGAGGAAAAGCCGATTCTGGAGAGCCTGGGACAGGTGCTGGCGTGTGATGTCCACTCCAGCCTGAATGTGCCGCCTCTGGATAATGCGGCTATGGACGGCTACGCTGTCCTGGCAAAAGATACTCAGGGTGCCCGCGCGGAATCACCGCACATTCTGTCTGTGATTGATGTTGTCCCTGCAGGCTCTATCTCGCAAAAAGAGGTGGTCTCCGGGACGGCGGTACGCATTATGACCGGTGCCCCGGTACCGAAGGGTGCCGATGCGGTGATACAGTTTGAGCACACTGATGAGCTTGAGCGTAAAGGCACAGCCGGGAATGATAAGATTGGCATCATGCGCGAGGTCAAGCAGGGTCTTAATATCCGCAGGGCTGCCGAAGATATTGCCAGGGGCGATCTTGTCTTTCGTCGGGGGATGGTCATCCGGACGGCAATGGTTGGCATGCTTGCTTCTCTTGGTATGGGCAAGGCACGGGTTATCCGTCGCCCTGTGGTTGCGATTCTGGCTACCGGCGATGAGCTGGTGGAAATTGGCGAAAAACTACCGTCGGGGAAGATATATAACAGTAATACCTACTCTCTGGCATCTCTTGTCCTGCGCTACGGAGGCATCCCCAAAATACTCGGTATCGGTCATGATAATGAAAAAGAGCTTGTGGAAAAGATCAACGCAGCAAAAGCGATGAATGTCGATATCGTGGTCTCCAGCGGCGGCGTTTCCATGGGGGACTATGACATGGTCAAAAATGTTCTGGCACGGGAGGGTGAGATTGACTTCTGGACGGTACGTACCAAGCCGGGAAAGCCGCTGGCATTCGGTACCATCAGGAGCACCAGCAAAACCGGTACCCCGAAAAATATCCCGCACTTTGGTCTTCCCGGCTATCCGGTCAGCTCCATGGTTACCTTCGAACTGTACGTGCGGCCGTCGATACTCAGAATGATGGGGAAAAAGAATCTGGTCAAGCCGACGATTGAAGCAATCATGGAAGAGAAAGTGGTCAATCATGACGGCAGGCGTCTTCATGCCCGTGCGATTGTGGAAAAGCGTGACGGTAAATACTATGCCCATCTTACCGGGGAGCAGGGCTCCGGGATACTTACCTCGATGAGCCTCGCCAACGGTCTGGTTATTGTCTCGGAAGACAGGGCATTAGTGGATGTGGGAGAGACAGTTAAGGTTATGATGCTTGACTGGAATGAGGAGTAACTTGATTTTTGAAGCCTCAGACTTTATTTTTAAAGCACCATCTGTGCTGTCAAGGGCACGGCGTATTCTGATTAAGCCCGGTGCCAGTTATCCTGTGCCGTACCCTGTGAGCACCAGCCCTGGTATGCTGTCCAAAATCATTGCGGGTATCCGGAAGGTGAGCGATGCTGATATCATTCTGCTGGAGAGTACCCCTGACGGCAGTCCCATGTATCCGGTATACCAGACCCTGGGCTATAATTTTCCCCGGGTACTCACCCTGGACGTGAAAGACAGTATTCTGGTTGAGGTGGAAAACCCTCTTGCCAAGCCGCTGGCTGTCCCGACTTTCTGGGTGCCCAATGTTATCCTGTCCAGTGATTACCTGATCAGCGTTGCCCCGCTGAAGGTTGTCGGCGGGCAGGGTTTCTTCAGTGTCATGAATTTACTCACGCTGTTGCCGAGTAATAAGTATGATGGCGAGAAACCTGGTGGCTGGGGGGCGTTATACAGCCTGGGGATCGACAGGGTGATCACCGATCTTTATTTCACCCTGCCCTTCGACCTGGGCATCATCGAAGGCAGGCAGAAATTTGTGAGCAGCGGTGACCCTGTTCAGGGAGAAGTTGAGCCGTACGGGAAGATATTTGTTGGTGAGCCTTACGAGGTGGACATTGAGGCATCACGAACCATGGGGGTCAAAGGGGAATATCTGAACCTGATAAAATCAGCCAAAATAGAACTTGGCACGTGAGTCTTTTGAAGTTATAATTAACGAATTGAAATATGAATAACGACCTGCTTCATCAGCACTGGTATATCGATCTCGACTGGTATCAAAGAAATAGATGCTCGTTTTTTACTATGGCTCAGTCCTGTCTGTGTGCGAAATGCCGGAAACAACTAAAAGCAGAAACAAAAGCAGATGTGATTCTTGAAACCATCGCTTCCTGCTGTTCCAGAGATGGTAGTTTCATTAATGAATATACATCGCTTCTGGCAGGCGTCTTTCGGATTTTTTTATCCAACCGTAATCAGCCTGTTACCCTTGAGGAACTCGCCAAAGAGATGAAAAGATGCCGCGGTGGTAAGGGGGGTGTCTCCCCTGAGGTGCTGGATCGTATCCTGAGAAGCGACCGTTACTATGGGCTGCAGCCTGTTTGCGAAGAGGTAAAACCAACATAGATATCATACCGGCGATCGATCTGAAGAACGGGAAATGCGTTTGCCTTTACCAGGGTGACTATGCGAAGGAAACGATCTTCTCTGATGACCCGGTGGAGATTGCCCTGAGGTGGCAATCCCTGGGGGCACCCAGATTGCACATTGTTGATCTCGACGGTGCGGTAGATGGTGATGTCGTCAATATGGCGATTATCAGGGAAATAGCCGGTGCTGTTCAGATCCCCATCCAGGTGGGGGGCGGTATCCGTGATATGGCAACGATCGAAAAGCTGCTTAAAGCGGGGGTCGAGCGCACGATTTTGGGGACGGCTGCCGTGGAAGACCCTGAGTTTGTCAGGAAAGCGTGCCGCCGTTTTCATGATGCGATTGTTGTCGCGATTGATGCGAGAGATGGGTATCTTGCGACTCACGGCTGGCGCCAGGAGACCGATCTTACGACCATCGATTTCGCTCATGCGATGGCCTTACTTGGTGTCAGGCGCTTTATTTATACCGATATCAACCGTGACGGCACGCTTACGGAGCCGAATTTCAGTGCGATCTATGAAATGGTCTCAGGCATCAGGCAGCGTGTCATCGCTTCAGGTGGCATTGCCACATTGAACCATCTGAAGGTGCTGTGGCGTCTCGGTGTGGAGGGGGCAATCGTCGGCAAGGCGCTTTATACCGGGGATATTAACTTCAAACAGGCGCTTGATGCGATCAGCAAGATGCCGAAATAGCCGTTTACAGGGGCTATGACGCAGGGCACATATTTATTGACTGTCCCAAAGCTGGATGAATTCAGCGATGGAAGATATGTTTCTCTGCCTATCTTATCGGTTGCATTGACAGCCTTCGCTATTTGTAGCAGAAACCGCTTCAGTTGACAGCATCGGGTATTTTAAAACAGAAGGGAGAATCACCGGATTTTCCCTAAATTCATTTGACACCATAAGCGTTGCGAAACATCAAAGAAGCTTACGGTCAACAGAAGGAGGCAACTAAAATCGGTACTTTGGAGTATAAGGATAAAGGACTTATTCCCGCCATTGTTCAGGATGCGGCGACCGGCGAGGTACTCATGCTGGGCTATATGAACCCGGAAGCGGTCAGGCTTACCATCACGAGTGGTGATGTCTGGTTTTACAGCCGCAGCCGGCAGGAGATGTGGCATAAGGGAGCGACCTCAGGCAACCGCCTGATTGTGCAGGAACTCTGGCAGGACTGCGACAACGATACCATTCTGGTGAAGGCGAAACCGCTTGGCCCGGTTTGTCATACCGGTAGCCGGACGTGTTTCTTTCAGCCGCTAACCGAGAAATCGCTTGCGCCGGACTCAGGAGCTTGATGTTCCGCAACAATGCTCTCGGCAGTGTTGTCTACCTCAATCGCCTTCTTTAAGGCGGAGATGGCAACCTCAATCTGGCTCTCGTCCGGCTCCCTGGTGGTGAGTTTCTGGAGCAGCAGCCCCGGGTAAAGGATTGTCCGGACAAGGATATTGCCGGCATGGCGACCGCCAAAATAGATGATCTCATAGCTTAAGGCGGCGATGACGGGGATCAGGCAGATGCGTGTGAGTATCATGACCCAGAGCGCCGGTCGTCCCATCAGGGAAAAGACGATGATGGCGACAAGCATCACAGCAAAAAGAAAACTTGTGCCGCAGCGCACGTGAGCCGTGCTGTACTTCTTCACGGAGGCGACCTCTACCGGGGCACTGTCTTCGTAGGCATTGATTGTCTTGTGCTCCGCACCGTGATAGGCAAACAACCGCCTGATATCGGGCATGAAGGTCATTAGCTTGAGATAAATGACAAAAATGCCAAGCCTGAAGAGGCTCTCAATCAGGTGAAACACAAATGATGACAGGTGTATTTGGGCATCAAAAAGGCGGGTAAAGAGGAGCGGTATCAGGAAGAACAGGGCTGTCGAAAAAGCGAGGCTGACGGCAAGAAGTATCCAGACAGAAGACTCCGGTATGCTCTCGCCCTCTTTTTCGAGAGAGACGTTGGCGGAGAAAAGCAGGGTTCTGATGCCGAGAACCATTACTTCCAGCAGGGCAATCACGCCGCGTACCAGGGGAATTTTCCGCAGCTTGCTGGTATAGATGCTGCCGAGAGGTTCGGTGACCATGGTCAGTTCACCGGTTGGGCGGCGCACCACGGTTACGATGGACTTCTGTCCCCGCATCATCACCCCCTCGATAACCGCCTGCCCTCCGTAATGGAACCTGTCTGTCATAATAAGAAAGTGCTGGTAGAAAAAGGGAGCGGTCCCTGAAAGCACCGCCCCCAGTTTTGTTCTCAGTACGATTATTTCTCCCCCGACTTTCCCCCTGCTTTTTCTGCCATCTTTTTATAGCGCTGCTCGAACTTCTCGACGCGTCCGGCCGTATCTATCAGCCTTCGTTCGCCGGTATAAAATGGATGGCATTTGCTGCAAAGCTCTACCTTCAGCTGTTTTCTTGTGGAGCCGACGGTAAAGGTATTGCCGCAGCCGCAGGTTACCTGGGCATCGGGATAATATTTGGGGTGGATCTTTTCCTTCATATCTGTTCCGCTCTATTCAGCGTAAACGCTGACCTTTCTCCTGTCATTTGTGGTCGGTTCAAATTTGACCGCGCCGGGAATCAGGGAATAAATGGTAAAATCGCGCCCGACGCCGACGTTGCTCCCCGGGAGAATTCTGGTGCCTCGTTGCCGTACAATTATCTCTCCTGCTTTTACGATCTGACCGGCATATCTTTTGACACCGAGCATCTTGGGCTTGCTGTCACGGCCGTTGCGGCTTGAGCCGGCTCCCTTTTTATGTGCCATTTATATCACCTCTTCCTTTGCCTTCTCGCCTTCACTGGCACCTTGCCCGTTGATGCTGTCAATCGAGAGACGGGTAAAAAGCTGGCGGTGCCCTGTTTTCTTGTGGTAGCGCACCTTGGGCTTATACTTGAAGACAATCAGCTTCTTCCCCTTACCCTCATCGGCTACTGTGGCACTAACCTTTGCTCCGGTAACGAAAGGCTTCCCCACTGTTACCTGATCACCATCAGCGAGGAGCAAGACCTTCTCGATATCAACCTTATCGCCTTTGGCTTGCGCCAAATGGTCTACTTCTATGGTCTGACCAGGCGATACCCTGTATTGTTTGCCACCGGTTTCAACTATCGCGTAAATCATAGTCCTCCTATCAACCTTATTATTTTAACAGCTAATAAGAAAGAGTGTCAATCATAATATCCAAATTCTTTTACAGCGTGCAGCCAGCTTTCTTCATGCCTGCCGGTGTCGAACCGGCAGATGCTGCTCTTTACTCTTCATAAACGAAATAATATAATTGAAAAATTCGGGGAAATTGAAGGCCTTAAAATGCAGATTGATGAAGTTCTCAAGTTGATGATTCAGAGGGGTGCCTCAGATTTACATCTCATGGCACTGAACCCGCCGATTTTGCGTGTTGACGGTATCCTGGAGGTGCTAGACAATCTGCCGGTGCTATCTGTCGGGGATGTGGAAACAATACTGGAGGCTATCACCACCGAGGAGCAAAGAAGCGCGTTTTACCGCGACCTGGAGCTCGATTTTGCGCACAGTATTTTTGGTCTGGGCAGATTTCGTGTGAATGTCATGCGGCAGAGGGGGACGCTCAGTATGGCTTTCCGCCTGGTACCGTTTGATACGCCCTCCATTGATGAACTTGGTCTGCCTGAAGTCTGTAAGGGACTGGTGCTCAGACCAAGAGGGCTGATTCTGATTACGGGGCATACCGGGAGCGGCAAGTCAACAACACTTGCCGCCATGATTGATTACCTGAATGAGAGGGAAAGACGAAACATTATTACGATCGAAGATCCAATTGAACATTTGCATCGTAACAAGAAAAGCATCATTGCCCAGCGGGAGCTTGGCGATGATACCCGTTCTTTTTCCGCTGCCCTGGAGCATGCCCTGCGTCATGACCCGGATGTGATCGTTGTCGGGGAGATACGTGACCTGCCGACCATAAGTACCGCCCTGAAAGCGGCGGAGACGGGACATCTGGTGATGGGCACGCTGCATACGTCTGATGCCCCTCAGACTGTTGACCGGATTGTTGATATGTTCCCCCCTGACCAGCAGCAGCAAATCAGGTTGCAGCTTTCCCAGGTGATCGAGGCGGTTATCTCGCAAACGCTCCTGCTGCGAGCTAACGGTCGGGGCAGAGTGGCTGCCTTTGAGGTGATGATGGGTAACTCTGCGGTAAGAAACATTATTCGTGAGGGCAAAACCTTTGAACTGAATAATGTCATGCAGCTGAGCAGTCGCGAGGGGATGCAGACTTTAGACCAGGCACTTGCTGCCCTGATAAAGAATGGTCTGGTTACCGAGGAAGATGCTATGGTTAAAAGTAGTAATCCTGAGCGCCTGAGGAAGATGCTTTATTATTAATCACGAATGATGCATGCATTACCCGACTGGTCGTGAAGATGGGGCGGGAGAAGGCGGCAGGCATAAATATGGCTTAATCAACGAAAAGCCGGTCAATGATTCTGTTTCTGAGTTCGCCTGCGGCAAGGACCTGGTGGTAGCATTCGGTTTTGACGTCATCACTGAGACGGCTCATCCTTACTGCCTGGTAGGCATTTAAGATCACCTCGCTCTGCTTCATCAGACCCTGATTGATCATATTAATGTCCCACCAGGGTTTACGGCTTGCCCACCAGAACTGGTCACTCTGCATTGCCTGGTCAAGGAGGTTTCGGGCAAGGTCGGCGAAGTTTTTCACGGGTTTGGTGGTGGTGGCGCTGATTGCCTGATGGGTTAGCCAGGTTGCCAGCTTGAGGTGCTGCCATTGCAATTGATGGATATGATTGTCTTTGGTATACCATAGGGGGTAAGGATTACCTGCCTGAATATCGTCGGCGGTGGTGCTCCATGATGAGGGGTGGGGTTTAATCGCTTCGCCCGGCGGGAAAAGCTCAAGGAGATCGCTTATCGTAACCGCTGTGATGTCAGGTTTTGTCGCGGTCTCAAGGAAGCTGTTTATCTCGTGAGGGTCATCTACTTTCATCGCTGGCAGTTCTTGTGTCTCCTGTTCCAGGGCTTTATAGACCTCTCCCAGGAAAAGCCTGTCCCAGTCCTTAATATGATGCCCAAAGGTCTCTCCATCCATCGCGGTGATCACATAGATGTCTTTCGAGTTGCCTGCCATCGCTCTTAAGGAGGCAAGAAATCCGGGAGCATCTATCCCGCGGAAGGCGATTTTGTTGCTCAGGATACAGTCGCGAAAGAAAACAGGCAGTTTTTTTCTGCCGTGCCGTATTTCATGGATGAGGGTGGTTGGCCAGGCGACAGGGCAGGCAATTCCGGCAAGGATAAGCCATTTGTGTCCTGTCTCAATGATTGAGGGGACAAGATCAGGGCTGTAACACATTTCAGGGGGGAAGAAGCCTCGTGTGACGTATCTTTCCCCAAGGTAATGCCTGTTGGTTTGCTGGTTGAGAATGACCTGTCGTAGTGCTTCATCCTGTGGGATAAGAGGTAATATCGGGTGGTATTTGGCAGAACCGGTAAACTCAATCTGTCCTTTTTCCGCAAGTTCGCGAAGTCCATCAAGCACATCGGACATACCGTGCTCTGCCAGCATCTCGGTGAGCGTCGCATTGATATTAATTGTAGCTCTGGCGTGAGGAAAGTCAGTGAGTAATTTCACCAGGGGTCGATAAGATTCGTGGCAGACCTTTTCCAGTATTTGATAAGTCTGGGTTTGTGGCTGATAAAGGTGCAACAGTGGTGCCCAGTAAATCATGCGTCAGCAACCTTGCCCTGCAAAGATAACCTGTTGATAATCTGCAGTTAATACACCAGGAGCCGGCTAGCCTGTTCGTCGTATTCTTCCATTAGCTTCTGCTTCTGCGCTGGCGGCTGATAAAAATGTAAAGGCTCTTTTCCCTTCTTTTGCATCGCTGTTGGCGTAACCATTTCAGCCTCTACTTTTTCCCAGCCCAGTGCCTCAAGGAAGTCACCCACGATGATATCCTGGACAACATCCTGGCGCAGATTTGTCTCATGATTGATCGTGTACAGTATGCGACGCCCCTCCTTTTTCTTGCTGATGTAACCGTTAGCATACAAATCAGCGATAATCTTGCGTGCTGCTCTTTCCGTAATACCGACGGCGGAACAGATATCACGGGCTGTTGTCCTGGTGTTGCGGGCAATGTGGAGGAGTACAGCGGCATGGTTTGTTATTAAAGTCCATGTAGGCATAATATTGTCTTCCCTTCCAGCCTATGCGGTAATCTTAAAGACTCCCCGGAAAACTGACTTTTTGAAGGCGCACATGAAATTTCAGTAATCACACGATGGTGAGGTTCCGGGTTACTTTTTAAAAATATGGTTGACAGACAAGACTGGCAAATATTATAATGCATACAAAATAGTGATAACATATTCTTGCGTATTTTATAACATATAAGAAAGTAATGCAAATTTAATCATGAAAAGGAAGGAGGGAAAAGGTGCTAGTCAATGTGGAAAATATTGAGGCGGCGATTGAGAAACTAGGTGATGGACAAGTGCTCAAGTATCAGCTCCATGAAACATTTGGCGCAGATATCGTTTATGTTGAGCTGAATACGACAGGTAAGGGAGGGAAGTATATCTTAAGTTGCGAGAGACGGGAAGATGATAGGGTAGATGGTAAACCGAGCGGAAACAAGAGAGAGCACGTAAAACATAACAGTGCGCACTTCCTTGCCAAATGGATTAGCCAGCGTCA
>JBDRFO010000138.1:0-2628 GCA_043818655.1 Chloroflexota bacterium | reverse complement strand
TTACGCTCGCAATGACAGTGCGATATTTTTCCTCATTTCTCAAGTTATCATGACCTACGCAGTTGGAGACAATTTTGTATTCAACTGCATAACTTCTACAGGGAAGGAAAGGTTATCTGATTTTAAGTTTTTCGTCCCGGTCTGCTGTTGTCTAGCCCCAGCCGAGGGCACGTTCAATCGCCGCCTCTTCGGCGGGCATCTCCGGGAAAGACCCGTCCGCATCCTTCAGGGCAATATCGATATCCTTCAGTCCTGAACCGGTGAGGATACAAACCACCCGCTTATCACGGAAGTCCATCCCCTGGTGCGCCATCTTGATCAGCCCGGCAACGGATGCCGCTGACGCCGGTTCGCAAAAAATGCCCGCTTTTGACGCCAAGAGATGGTATGCAGCGAGAATTTCCTCATCGCTTACCATATCAATCCTGCCGCCTGATTCATCACGTGCCGTCACTGCCTTCTGCCAGCTCGCCGGGTTGCCTATCCTGATGGCTGAGGCAATGGTCTCCGGATTCTCCACCACATGACCGAGAACAATAGGCGCCGCTCCCGCCGCCTGAAAACCCATCATGCTGGGTCTTTTTTTCGACCGTCCCGCCTCGTAGTATTCCTTAAAACCCTTCCAGTAAGCGGTAATATTACCGGCATTGCCCACCGGAATAAAGAGATGGTCCGGCGCCTCGCCAAGGGCATCGATAATCTCGAAAGCAGCCGTTTTCTGTCCCTCAATACGGTTGGGATTGATTGAGTTCACCAGTGTCACCGGATGCTTCTCGGTAAGCCGGCGCACGATATTCAGCGCCTCATCAAAATTTCCCCGGATGGAGATGATTTTTGCCCCGTAGATAATTGCCTGAGCCAGCTTGCCCAGGGCGATATGACCGGCCGGGATGATGATGATCGCTGTAATCCCCAGATAAGCCGCGTAAGCCGCCGCCGAGGCGCTGGTGTTCCCCGTGGAGGCACACATGATCATCTTGCTGCCGGACTCAACCGCCTTCGCTACCGCCACGACCATGCCCCTGTCCTTGAAGGAGCCGGTCGGGTTACAGCCTTCCAGCTTGCAGTAAAGCTCACCGCAGCCGATGATCTCCTCCAGGTTGCGGCAGCGTACCAGGGGGGTATCGCCTTCACCCAGGGTAAAATCCGGTGTTTTTGCCGTCACCGGCAGGAACTCTTTGTAGTGGCGCAGCACTCCCATTTTCATGATGATCTTACTACCTTCTTTCTGTTTCCACACGAACAAAGTTACCGATATCTTTCACCACCCCCAGTTCCTTGAGATCAGTGAGGGCTTTCTGCATGGCTTTTTCCCTGGCGGGGTGTGTCATCAGAACAATCTCCGCCGTCTGGGAGGTACTATCCGTCATCTTCTGAATGACCGAGGCAATACTGATAAGATTATCCCCCAGAACCCGGGAAATCTGTGCCAGGACACCGGCACTGTCAACGACGGTCATGCGCAGGTAGTATCTGGTTTCAATCTCAGCCATCGGTTTGATATTTGCCGCTGTCTCCATCTTCCAGAGGGAACGGTTACCGGCACCAAGGTTAATATCCTGCGCTTCGGCAACAATATCGGAGACAACAGCACTGCTTGTCGCCAGGGGGCCGGCACCCTCACCGAAGAAGAGCACCTTACCCACCAGGTCGCCTTCCACCAGAATGGCGTTGTAGACACCGTCAACATTCGCCAGAAGAGAGTCTTCCGGGATAAATACCGGGTGCACCCGTACCTCAACAGCCCCGTTATCAATCTTCGCAATCGCCAGGAGCTTGATGGCAAAACCAAGCTCCCTGGCATACTGGAAATCGCGGGTGGAAAGACGCGAAATCCCTTCGTGATAGATGTCCTCAGGTCGCACCTGCTTGTGCGTTGCCAGTGACATCAGTATTGCCAGCTTGTAGGTCGCATCTATCCCTTCAATATCATTGACCGGGTTAGACTCGGCATACCCCTTCTTCTGGGCTTCCGCAAGAGCCTGAGAAAATTCCACCCCATCTTTTTCCATGCGTGTCAGGATAAAGTTCGTTGTTCCGTTGATAATCGCGTATATCCCGGTTATCTTATTGGCGATCAGCTCAAACTGGACAGGCGTCACCAGGGGGATACCGCCACCAACACTCGCCTCAAAGCGAAGGTTAACATTGTTTTCCTGGGCAAGGGCACGCAGCTCTGCCCCGCGTTTGGCAATGACCTCCTTGTTTGAGGTAACAACATGGCGACCGCTGCTGATTGCCCTTTTCAAATAATCAAAGGCAGGTCTTTCCCCGCCGATCGCCTCAACGATAATATCAATCCCCGGCGTATTAAAAAACTCATCCTCATCTGTGGTAAAGAGACCGGGATCCATCGCCGTTACCCGCGTTCGGGCTAAATCTGCATGCAACACCTTCACTTTCTTCAAAATGACAGGACAGCCCGCATGTTCCGCCAGACTGTCTGCCCGCGCCAGCATAACCTTAGCCACCTGACCGGCAATCACTCCCAGCCCTAACAAGCCAACACCGATGCTCTCCTTCTTCATTGACTCAAACTCCTAACTGTTCTTTTGTGCCCGCGCGACGTTTGCTTTCTGCTCCCGCCTAGCTGCTTCCAGCGCCCATGTTTTCATATCCTCGGTAAGG
>JBDRFO010000137.1:0-2919 GCA_043818655.1 Chloroflexota bacterium | reverse complement strand
TAAGTTTACCGCCCAGATGGAAGACCACCTGGATGAGATAGCCGATGATAAGAGGGACTGGGTGGGTGTTATCAGGGACTTTTATACCCCATTCGAGAAAAACCTAACCAAAGCCAATGAGGTTATGGAGCGGGTGAAGTTACCCGAAGAAGTTACCGACGAAGTCTGTCCCGAAGGCCACCCGATGGTGATTAAGATGGGGCGATTTGGAAAATTCCTCGCCTGCAGCAATTATCCGGAGCATAAATTCACCAAGTCCTATCAAATCAAGACCGGGGCTAAATGTCCCGAGTGCGGTAAAGACCTTATAGAGAAGGTAAACAAGAAAAAACGCAAATTTTACGGCTGCAGCGGATATCCCGACTGCACCTACGCCACCAATTATAAACCCCTGCCCCAACCCTGCCCCGAGTGCGGCGGACTGATGACCGTCTACCGCCAAAACCAGGCAAGATGCGTTAAATGCGGGCACACAGAGAGACTTCAAGAGGCAGAGACGGCGGCGAGTAAGGGATAGTGAAAATCCTAAATACTAATATCTAATTCCGAAACAAATTCAAATAATAAAAAGGGGTAAAAGGAACGAAGAATTAGTAACTGGATTCCGGCCTTCGCCGGAATGACAAAAGTAGTGCACCAAATGCGGGCACAGGGAGAGACTGGCAGAGGTGGAGGCGGTGGGGAGTAAGGGATAGATATAAAACTGCTAAGCATTATCAGGCATGGTGACGAAGATGGGAACAAGACGGCTTTGTCAGGCTATTGATTTGCTCCCGGTTATGGATGGTTCCAGTGCCAGTTTTTGTCTCAGTAATGCCAGAGGGCCATCTGTTGCCACAAGTTCCGGTGGGAATCCCAGCACTTCTGTAGCCAGCCGAGTGTCGATTTCTGCACGCACGGCGTCTTTAGCGATTTCATTAACCGGCCGTAGTTCCCGGTGTTTCATATCATCGAAGATGGCAACCGCTCTGGCAAGTTGCTCTCCGGAGAGCTTGGTGACATCCAGCACCGGCATTGAAGCAAGAGCTGAAACTCCTATACTGCCTCTACCCGGTTGTTGCTTATTAGAATGCCACCATCTTAGTAAAAGCCCGAGAGATGAATTCGACCAGAGTACTAATGCTTTTTCTTGCTCAATGCTCTTAAGTTCGATAGAAGGCCAGGCACGGCCTCCTACTGATTTTACACTTGTGAATTGCATAGCGGTTGATTCGCTACTAAAACCAAAATCTCTGTTAAAATGGCAATGGGAAGATGTCCCCCAAATTTTATCGGCCTTGGCCTTTACTACTATCTCTTGGTCAGGAGTTGCTCCTTTACGTATGAAGCCTTCGCTATCTGCTTCGAATTCCATGCATCTTTCCCTGGCAGCATCGTGTGCCCACAAGACGGGATAGGTAGGAGCGCTGCCAGCCTTTAGAGGCTCTATATGGAATGGCCCGCGGATTCCGCCATCTGGTGTATTGGCGTTTATATCCATGTGATAAGGGCCAACTTTTCCAATTTCAGAAACTGTTGAGATAGAAACAGCAATAGTACTTTTCCTAGCTACACCCGGTAGCCAGATAAAACCATTATTAGCCATCTGGTAGGCAACCTGTGCCAGTGCGCTGTCTTTGATACGTGCCAGGTTATAGGAGCCTTCTTCAGGAAGTGGCGCGTCCATCGCATAGCCTATTACGTCATCGCCGAAGTGGAACAAACTACCGCCAACTGGCCCGTCTTCCAGCTTGCGAAGTTTGCGCTCCTGTAACCGGCGAATCTGAACTGCTGCAATTAAGCCGGTCATCGTGGAAGATGGGCGCTCGTTTAATACTACAAACGTTGCCCTGTCTGACCGACTACTCTGTCCAACCTTGCGACCGATAACAAGGCATTCAGCCATAGAGGTGTCTGCTGAAAATGACATATCGTCCCGACCAGCACCAGAGATTGAAACGAAGATAAGGTCTATGTAAGATTTTCTTAATAGCTGTCGCGAAGATTCCCAAGCATCTCCCAACATTAAACTTATTGGCATCACCATTGCAAGCGTGCCGCCGGTTTTCAATTTGCGGTCAGCTAAGACAAGGAACGCGCTTGCCTCACCTGCGTTTCCATGTGCGCTTGTCCCATGGAGCAGCCGTTTCGCGGCTTTGGACATCTCCCGTTGTTCTTTCTCTTTAGAACCAAAAGCAGCAAACATAGGATTAGGCACGCCTATTTTACCGGCTTCATGACCTGTATCTCTGGTGAACGGTGGGTTCATGATAACCAGGTCTATCGACCAGTGATTGATTACTTTCCAGACCTCCTGTTCGCTCTGACCGTTCGCTTCTATAGCCTTCGCCGTGACTGCTATAATATCAAAAAGACGCTGGAGCTCTAGTAAGTCTAACGAGCCAAGGGCAACGCCGCCTCCGTCATTTGGGCCAAATCCGACGTTAAATATCTTGCTGCCCTTATATTTAACTGTCGGGTGGGCGCTGGCCAGCATTGAAGCGGTCAGGTGGGCTGCTGCCGGCAGCACATCACAACCAATCAGCGCGTTAGACATCATTGCAGGGTGTATCATCTCGGCATCACCGCCGGAGGCTTCATGTAATTGGCTTATGCGGCGGTAAGCGGCAGATAAAAGTGTGCCGGTGCCGCAGGCAAAATCAGCGATGCGGAGGGCTGTTACATCTTTTTCCCTTGACCATGAACCGCCGCCCGGTGTCTTATCAGAGTTAATTGCTAAGCCAACCAGCAACGCTGCCGAAGCCGGATGTGTATAATAAGCCGCCAGGAACTTGCGGTCAGCTATAAGGCGCTGAAAAACGGCGCCGGTCAAATCATGTGAGCGCATCATGTGATTAGCTACAAGTTCGCTTGCAGTGTTAACAAGTCGGTCAAGGAGAGGGCGGGTGGTGTCTGTGGGAATAACCTCAAGGATGCGCC
>JBDRFO010000136.1:0-5626 GCA_043818655.1 Chloroflexota bacterium | reverse complement strand
TCTTGACAGAAATCCACCCGATGGAGTATATTAATCAAGAGATAGAGACTTGGCACCTCCGATAGAAAGAGGTTTTTGTATTATTTGTACTTCTTCTTAACCCTATCTTCAGTTCATTTTCTACCAGAACAGTTTTTTCTTTTTTTATGCGCAACCAGAAAGGGGGGTCACTATGTCCATATTCAGTTTCCCCTGAAAAATTCTTCGATCTCCCGGATAACAATGCCTAGAGAAGGAGTGGTTGATTATGCCTAAATTCAGTTTCCTCCCGCACGAAGAAAGCTTTTTCCCCCTTTATGAGAAGAGCGCCAGCAATGCCGTCAGTGCCGCTAACCTGCTAAAAGATATGGTCTACGAGTGCACCGACCTGCCGGGAAAAGCAGATAAATTGAGCGAGATAGACCAGGCGAGCGGTAAGATTACCCATGATATCATCGTGCAGTTGCACAGCACCTTTGTTACCCCTTTTGACCGTGAGGATATGGCAAAGCTGGCTGATTCCCTGAATGACATTGTGGACTATATCGAGGGAGCGGCAACGCGGATGAGTCTCTACCGGGCAGAGTGTCCCGTGGGCAAAGCGCGCGAGCTTGCCGATGTGATCGTTAAATGCACCAGCGAGGTTGAGGAGGCAATTTTCTTACTGAATAAAAAAGATGGATTCAAGCAGATCATGGGGAAGTGCGCTGAAATCCATCAATTGGAATATGAAGCCGA
Organism: Chloroflexota bacterium; assembly: GCA_043818655.1. Lineage (GTDB taxonomy): Bacteria > Chloroflexota > Dehalococcoidia > Dehalococcoidales > JAZDNC01 > JBDRFO01. The sequence goes on along the minus strand of JBDRFO010000136.1, from coordinate 4,909 downwards.
TTGCGTCTTCCGTGCTGCTGATGCCGAGCTTTTTAATAACACGACGGACCTCCTCTACGTTATGAAATGGCACCAGATATATCAGTTTATGGAGGATGCCACCGACAGGTGTGATGATGTCGCCACTGTCCTGGAAGGGGTAGCTCTCAAGCATGTCTAGCTCGTTATTGTTACTTCTGATTGTTATTGCCCTGGCTACGGGTCTTGCTCTGGTAAATGGTTTCAATGATGCCGCCAACGCGATTGCGACTGTTATCGGTACCCGCGTTATTTCCCCGCGAAATGCTGTCATTATGGCGGCGATTCTCAATTTTGTTGGCGCACTTTCGGGGCAGCAGGTGGCAAAGACGATTGGGAAAGGCATTCTGATTCCCGAGGCACTTACTTACCAGGTAGCGATCGCCGGCTTAATATCCATTATCATCTGGGGTCTTCTGGCTACCTATCGCGGTCTGCCCATCAGCCTGACACACGGCTTTGTCGCCGGGCTGGCTGGAGCCGGGATGGCAACAGTCGGTTATGATGCGGTGACATGGCGTGTTATGTCGCGTGTTTTGATCGCTGTCGTCGCGGCACCCCTTCTTGGCTTAATCTTTGGTTTCATCACCATGGTTATTCTTTACTGGCTGTTCCGACGCAGCACGCCGGGAAAGGTGCAGGGTATTTTCAGCAAATTGCAGGTCCTCTCTGCCGCTTTTATGTCCTACACCCACGGTCTCAACGATGCGCAGAATATCGTCGGTGTTATCATGATGGCGCTGGTCATTCATACCGGCAATGCCGCCCTGTGGGACAAAATTCCATTATGGGTCGTCGTTCTCACGGCACTTGCGATGGGCTACGGAACGGCTACCGGTGGCTGGCGGGTCATCAAGACGCTGGGCATGAAGATTACCGCCCTTCGCCCGGTTCACGGCTTTGCGGCGGAATTTGCTGCGGCAGCAGTGATTGAGGTAGCCTCGCTGCTGGGTATTCCCGTCAGCACGACCCACTGCATCAGTGCCGCGATCATCGGCGTGGGGGCAACCAAGCGTCTCTCCGCCGTACGCTGGGGTGTCGCCGGGAACATCGTTGCCGCCTGGATCATAACCTTCCCTCTGTGCGGCGGGCTTGGCTTTATCATTGCCTGGTTAATGAAGTCAATATTATAGAAGTCTCTCTTGGCACAAAAAGCTTCCTCCCGCCTGTGGTTATCACCAGATTTAGTTTCATCATCTTATCCCGTAAACCTGCTGCCAATCACTTACGGTCAGGAAACACCAAACTGTTGACTTTACTGTTCCATTCTAATATAGTGGAATAGATTCAGGTGGTGCCGCAGACTAACCCTGATGGCGACATGGGTGTTTGGTGAAAAAGGAGGGATAAGGAGGAGATAATGCGATCAATCATCTATGGTGCCGGAGCGATTGGCGGTGTCGTGGGAGGCTGCCTGGCACAGGCAGGCAGTGACGTGCTTCTTATCGGACGATCCCACCAGGTGAAAACCATAAATGAGAACGGGCTGAAACTTATTATGCCGGATAAAACGCATGTTTTGCGTGTTCCCGCCGTAACGGCTCCTGACCAGATTAAGTTCGGGCCTGATGATGTCGTCTTTCTCTGCATCAAGGGACAGAACACGGAAGGGGCGATTTCCGACCTCAGCGCTGTCGTGAAAGACATGCCCGTGCCTGTTTTTTGCTTCCAGAACGGGGTGCGCAATGAGGCAACCGTCACGCGGTCTTTCCGCAGTGTGTACGGTGTGACCGTGAGGGTAGGCGCTGTCTACCTGACCGATGGCGAGGTCATCTGCCGGCGTGACCCACCCGGCTGGCTTGTCATCGGGTGTTATCCCACGGGCACCAACGCACTGGTTGAAAAAGTGGCAGAAGAGTTGCGTCATGCCGGCTTTTTTGTGAAGGTCACCCCGGATATTATGCCCTACAAGTGGGGGAAACTGATGCTAAACCTGGCCAATGCCGTCGGCGCGATAACCAATGGCCGTGGCGCTGAGGTTGATCTCATCAACCAGGCAACACGAAAAGAGGCACAGGACATCCTGGCACAGGCAAAACAGCGCTGGGTATCGGATGACGAACTGGGACAGGAGTGGCCGGAGTTCAAAACCACACCACGTGCCACCATAACGACAGAGGCGCAGAGTTCTACATGGCAGAGCCTGGCACGCACTCAGGGTTCGGTTGAAACCGAGTATCTTAACGGCGAAATCGTGAAGCTGGCTAACCGGCTGGGGCTGAGGGCGCCCATCAATGAGAAAATACTGCACATTTCCCGTGAAATGGGTGTGAACCGTGAGCTTCCGGGAAAGTACCCTCCGGCCAGGTTACTTGAGATTCTCGGGATTAAGACTTAGTAAGGAATAACGCACCATGCCGGCTTTGTCCGACAACAAGATGCCTGAAACATCGTTCCGGTCAGTCGATGCCAGTTTCTTGATTCCGGAGAGGTTAAGCAAAGCCTCCTTTTTAATCGTTTGTGAAACCAGTTCAAACAGTTTATACTGGGATATGAACTTGTATCTGAATATTAGTTGTATACAGCTATTGTAAACTGAAAATGCATGATATATAATGTATTGAAGTTTCATCTTATTGTAATTGGGATGTGCTTTATTGGTGAGATATCATCATTGATAGCTCCGGATTCAATTATGGTGATTGTTAGGCGAACAATCCTGTTTCTATCGCGGCAGGCATCTATCAACACAGTTGGTTAATTAATATACCAGGATTCGGAAAATCGGTTTCCGGACAGCTTATAAAAAATGTGAAGTCGCCAATCGTGAATACGAAGGAGGACTAGAATGTGAAGAATTACCTGGTCTGCTGATAAATCCGGCTGTGATAAATACGCTTATTTGCTATAGAATATCTACTGAAGGGGGTATTGCAGTGAAAAGAACCGCTATACGTTTTGGCAGGCAATTACTGGCTGTGGTTATGGTAGTTGTCATGGTTGCCCTGGTTGGATGCTCATCCACAACAACGACCCCGACACCAGCCGCAACAGCACCACCGGCAACGACAGCAAAACCAACAACCCCAGCCCCGGCGTTAATACCGCCAAAAATAGATCCTATCCCGTTCGAAAAGGTAGGGATTATACCTGAACCGCCGGAGGGCGATATATCACTTGATCTTCGCTTGCCCGTAGAAGGCATTGTCTGGGGAAGCGATAGTCTGACCATTTCCGCCACTCCCATGAATTTCATCTACACGATCAAGTCCCCCCCGGAAAACCATCCGAAAATGGGGAAGGTTGCAATCTATCTGGATGTCGAACCGCCGATGGTACCGGGCCAGAGTGGTCTGACGGAAGAGGGCACCTATAAGCTCGCGAATGGGGATAACACTCTCTGGAAGGGCATCGCTGACGGCGAACATACCATTTACGTGCAGCTCCTGAACAATGATAACACGGTTATCGACACACCCGTCATGGAAAAAGTTAATTTTACCATCAAGGCGGCGAAAGAGGCACTTGAGCCTTACGTTCACCCGGGTCCAGCGTCGGTTGAATTTGTCTCACCGAAAGAGGGCGAGGCACTGACTACCTCCAGTGAGCTGAAAGTTGTTGTCGCTGTCAAGAACTTCACCTATCTGGAAGACTCACCTTCCCAGGTAAGAGATGGCCAGGGTAAGGTTGCCGTCTACCTGGATGTTGAGCCTATTCTCACACCTGGAGAGAAGGGTGTCGATACGAGCAAGGGAGCGAAAGGAACCTATAAACTGAGCAACATGGATACTTTCATCTGGACAGATATTGCACCGGGCAGCCATACCCTTCATGCACAGCTGCTTGATAACCTCGGCAATGTTCTCGCAACACCCGTGACCGCCAAGATTACGTTTACATCACCCTAAAGTGCGCAATCTGGTCGCTTAAATTAAAACAAAATAAATAAAATAGAAGCAGCCAGATAATTGAAAAGACCTGCACCAGCAGTACGTTAAAATACCGCTGGTGTGGGTCTTTATGTTTTCACCGGATAATTTTCCGGAGGCTATGCAGAAATGATGCACCCACATTGGGTAATGAATGTATCTTACGCCACAATACTGAGTGTCCGGATGAGGGTGACTCGATAACTTTTAAGCCCTGTGAAGCGGTGACATTGCCCTAAGCCTGCTCACAATACCAGGGAGAACCTCAAGCACCTGATTGATATCCTCACCGGTTGTCCACTTTCCCAGGGTAAATCGTAACGAGCCACGCGCCTCTTCGGGGGGAAGCCCCAGGGACAAAAGGACATGCGACGGCTCCAGATTTGATGAACTGCAGGCGGAGCCTGTGGAAACGCAAATGCCCAGATGGTCAAGATTGAGAAGCATCGCTTCCCCCTCAGCATCATCAAAGCTGATGTTGACATTATTCGGCAACCGCATCCCCGGATGACCGTTCAGACGTACGTGCGGAATCCGCTCCTTTATCCCGCTGATAAGACGGTCGCGGAGCACAGCCTGTCGCGAGGCCTCTGCTTCCATTTCTCCAAGGGCAAGTTCCACAGCCTTGCCCAGACCAACAATCCCGGGGACATTTTCCGTGCTGGCACGTCTGCCTTTTTCCTGCTCTCCCCCGTGCATGAAGGAGGTCAGCTTGACTCCTCTTCTGATATAGAGCGCCCCGATTCCCTTCGGTCCGTAGAGCTTGTGCGCCGACAGGGACAGCAGATCCACCCCAAGCTGATTCACATCAACTGGGATATGTCCCGCTGCCTGCACGGCGTCGGTATGAAAATAGACCTCTGCCTCCCGGGCAACCCGCCCGATCTCGGCAATCGGCTCAATCGTGCCCACTTCATTATTGGCGTACATGATTGAAATAAGGATTGTTCCCGGCGTGATTGCCTTTTTCACATCGTCCGGGTCAACGAGACCGTACCTGTCCACCGGAAGACGGGTAATAC
>JBDRFO010000135.1:0-16029 GCA_043818655.1 Chloroflexota bacterium | reverse complement strand
GCGACGCCGACCGCCCCGTTGGCTGTCTCAACCCTTGCCTCGATGCCGGGATGTCCCCTGTCAGAATAAATCTGTCGTGCCTTTACCGATTTGATGATTGTTCCTGCTCCCATCTTCCTGTCCTTTCTTCTCCTGTATTTTATATTTTCATTCTGGAAGTCATCCTAAAACTCAGTATTGCGAGAGAAGGCAAAATTCATGTCCAGTGAAAAAAACAGGTTTCCGGATAACCTGTAAGTCTAATCCCGGGTCAATCATGTGCGCCATTTTGATGATAGTATAGCTGTCCGTGATACGTCCTGCAAGCTCTGTTGTCTTAATCGTTCCATCGACCGGGCCGACACTTGAAACCAACCAAATTAGAACGATGCCCTGCCCTGATATTTCTTGACAACTACGGACGAAAATGATAAATTTTTAATAGGCTGTTAGCAATCTAACGATTAGATTGCTAATTGGAGATCAAGAGATGTTAACCGAAAGACAGGCTACCATACTTAAGTCCATTGTAAGACAGTATATCGCCAATGCGGTCCCGGTATCTTCTCAGGGCATCTTGAGTAATTGCGGCTTAAAAATAAGCTCTGCAACCATACGTAACGAGATGGCCTACCTGGAAGAAGGGGGGTATATTACCCGTCCGCATCATGCCGCCGGCAGCCTGCCAACCGATACGGGATACCGCTATTATGTGGGAACACTGATGGATGTTGAATTACCCGTGGCGGAACAGCGCCTGATTAACCATATTTTCTATCAGGCGGAGAACAAATTGGATGAGTGGTTAAGCCTGGCAACAGCGCTTACTGCCCAGATGGTACGCACCGTAGCGGTTGTCATTGCCCCGAAACCGGTTGCGTGCCAGTTCCGGCACCTGGAGCTTATTGCCATGCAGGACTCCCTGACGCTGATTGTTCTTGTTCTTGATGGCGCCAAGGTCAGGCAGCAACTCATCAGCTTTGGACAGGGTGTAACCCGGGAGAAGCTGACGGCAATCAGTAATCAACTGAGCGAGTCGTACGCGAACCTGAACTCGGCACAAATTTCGGCAAAAAGGGCAGGGCTTACCGGGGACGAGGGGATGGTAACGGACGGCATTATCCGGCTGATGGAGGCGGAAGATACGGGTGAGCACGAAGAACCCTATATTGACGGACTGCATTTCATACTGAAAGAGCCGGAGTTCAGGCGCGGCTACCAGTTATTAACCCTGGTTGAGCTTGCCGAGCACAGAAAGCTGGTCAAGAGCATCCTCCCCCAGAAGCTGACACTGCGTGGGGTGCAGGTGGTTATCGGCAAGGAAAACAGGGATGAGGCAATCTGGGACTACAGCGTGGTGATCAGCCACTACGGGATACCGGAGAAGGTGGTTGGTACGATCGGCGTAGTTGGGCCGACGCGAATGTCGTATGTTCGGGCGATATCCACCGTAGACTATCTCTCAACGGTGCTCAGCCGGCTGGTAGCGGAGCTGTACGGCAGCCAGATTGACTGATGGGGAAGTGAGACCATGACATTGTATAATTCATCAGGTGAAGACCTGAGCAAAAAAACAGAATCGGAAACAGGAAACTCCGGAGAGGAAGAAAGCCTGGAGACCCTGGAGAAGATGCTCGCCGAGGAGAAAGCCAGGGCAGATGTTAACCTTGCCGGCTGGCAGAGGACACAGGCGGATTTTACGAACTTCAAGCGTCGTGCGGAGCAGGAAAAAGAGGAGACCGTTAAGTTTGCCAATACTGCCCTGCTTCTCCGGCTTTTGCCCATTTTTGATGATCTGGAACGGGCAATGAGTTCCACCCCGGAAGAACTGGCGCATGTTCCCTGGGTCGAAGGGGTCAGGCTGATTCATGAGAATCTGAAAAAGACCCTTGAGGCGCTGGGATTATCCCCGATTAAAGCTGTGGGGGAAATGTTTGATCCTTCTGTTCATGAAGCCTTAATGTGCTGTGAGGGTAAGGAGGGTGTAATCATTAAGGAATTGACCAGGGGGTATAAATTTCGTGACAGATTGCTTCGCCCTTCAGGGGTGATGGTGGGTACCGGGGAAGCAGAAAAACAGGTGCCCGAAAAGAAGGAATAAAATTCTGCGTCGTTTATCAGGCAAAATAACAGTTTTGTGTGATATTGATGAAGCAGGGGAATACAAGGAGGAAGAAACATGCCTAAGGTTGTTGGGATTGATTTGGGGACAACAAAGAGTGTCATTGCGGTCATGGAAGGTGGTGAGCCGAAGGTGATCACCGGCTCTGAGGGTAGCCGCGTCACGCCGTCATATGTTGCGGTCAGTAAAACCGGTGAGCGTCTGGTGGGGCAGATCGCCAAACGCCAGGCAATCGTGAACCCGGAAAACACGATCTACAGCATCAAGCGTTTTATCGGGAGAAAATGGGGTGAACCGGCAGGGCGAGAGTTGCCGATTGAAGAGGATATTCGCCGTAAGACCTACAAGGTAACAAAAGGGCCCGATAATGAGGTCAAGGTTGTCATGGGGGGCAAGGAGTACAGTCCGCAGGAAATCTCCGCCATGATACTGCAAAAGCTGAAAACAGACGCTGAATCTTATCTCGGCGAGAAGGTTAATGAGGCAGTTATCACTGTGCCGGCCTACTTCAATGATAGCCAGCGGCAGGCGACCAAGGAAGCCGGGGAAATCGCCGGGCTCAAGGTGCTGCGCATCATCAACGAGCCGACCGCATCGGCTTTGGCTTACGGCATTGGCAAGGATAAGAAAGAGCAACTCATTGCAGTCTATGATTTCGGCGGTGGCACCTTTGATATCTCAATACTTGAAATTGGGGCGTCTGAGGCGAGCGACGAGAGAAGCACTTATGAAGTCAAGTCAACCGCCGGGGATACGCATCTTGGTGGCGATGATTTTGACCAGAGGGTTATGGACTGGCTCTGCGATGAGTTCAAGCGTGACCAGGGGATCGATTTAAGACAGGATAAGATGGCTCTCCAGCGACTGAAAGAGGCGGCGGAAAAGGCCAAGGTTGAGCTATCGACCGTCCAGCAGACTGATATAAATTTGCCCTTTATCACGGCTGATGCCAGCGGGCCGAAGCACATGAATATTACCCTCACCCGGGCAAAACTGGAGCAACTGGTGATGGACCTGGTTGAGAAGAGCCTTGGTCCCTGCCGTCAGGCGATCTCCGATGCCGGTGTCACTGCCGCCAAGCTGGATGAGGTAATCATGGTTGGCTCACAGACGAGGATGCCGCTCATTCAGGAGAAGGTGAAGCAGTTTTTCGGCAAAGAGCCGAACCGGAGTGTTAATCCTGAAGAGGTCGTCTCCCTTGGCGCGGTGATTCAGGGTGGGGTGCTCAAAGGTGACGTGAAGGATGTGCTGCTTCTTGATGTCACCCCGTTAACGCTGGGTATTGAGACCCTGGGGGGTGTCTCTACCCCGCTCATCCCCCGCAATACCACCATCCCGACATCCAAGAGCCAGGTTTTCTCAACGGCTGCCGACAATCAGCCCAGTGTGGAGATTCACGTGCTGCAGGGGGAAAGACCGATGGCGACAGATAACCGTACCCTGGGCAGGTTTATTCTTGACGGGATACTGCCGTCACCACGAGGTATGCCGCAAATCGAGGTCACCTTTGACATTGATGCCAATGGTATTCTGAGCGTCCGGGCACACGATAAAGGTACCGGCAGGGAGCAGAAGATTACGATCACAGCTTCTTCCGGGCTGTCCAAAGAAGAGGTGGAGCGGATGAAAACGGAGGCTGAGGCACATGCCGCCGAGGATACCAAGCGCCGCGAGGAGATTGAAGCCAAAAACCAGGCAGATTCCCTTGCCTACACGGCGGAGAAGACACTGCGCGACAACAAGGACAAGATACCGGAAGACCTCAATAAAGAGGTCGAGGGGAAAATTGCCTCGGTGCGTGCCGCTCTCAAGGATTCTGACATCAATGCTCTGCGCCAGACAACCCAGGAGCTATCGGAGTCCATGCAAAAGATCGGTGCTGCTGTTTATAAACAGCAGGAACCGCCACAAGGGGGACAACCCGGCGGGCAGCAGCCAGACGACGGCGAGCAGGAGAAGAAAGGTCCCGATGAGGGTACGGTTGAAGGCGAGTTCAAAGAGGTGTAAAATACAAAGGTTAAACATCTTCAAAAACCAGGCGAAAAAACAGGCGTGGTTTGGAGGGGTGAAAAGCCCCTCTGAACCAATCTGTTTATCCCTTTGATAAAGATGGGGATTTGAAATAGAAAATGGCAACGAAGCGTGATTATTATGAAATCCTCGGTGTAGGCAAGGGTGCCACGGAAGAGGAGATAAAGAGGGCTTTTCGCAAGCTTGCTTTCCAGTATCACCCCGACCACAACCACAACGATGGGGCTGAGGACAAGTTCAAAGAGGTAAACGAGGCTTACGAGGTGTTAAGCGACTCCGATAAACGGGCCGCCTACGACCGCTTTGGACATAATGGAGCCGAAGGGGTCTTCGGAGGCGGCTTTGACGGGTTTGATTTTGGTGGTTTCGGCAGCATCTGGGAGGCATTCTGGGGTGGGGCAACAACCAGTGCCGCCCGGGCGCCGCAGCGCGGCGCTGATCTTGAGGCAAAACTGACCATCACTTTTGAAGAGGCTGCCTTCGGCTGCGAAAAAGAGATAAGCATCCTGCGTAACGACATCTGCGCGAGTTGCATGGGTACCGGCGTGAAGCCGGGGAGTACACCCACCAAATGTGCCAACTGCAATGGTACGGGGCAGGTGCGGCGGATGCAGCAGAACATCTTCGGTCGCTTTACCAATATCATGACCTGTCCCCAGTGCCACGGGGAAGGCAGGATTGTAACCGACCCCTGTAATGAGTGCCGGGGAAGAGGGATAACACAGCAGAAACATAATATCCCGGTCAAAATCCCGGCCGGTGTGGGCAACGATAATCAGATGCGCATGAGGGGTGAGGGCAACTGCGGGATAAGGGGAGGCAGTGCCGGTAATCTCTATGTTACCATCTCCGTGCTGCCTCACGAATTCTTCACCCGTGAGGGCGATAATATCCACTGTCAGCTAACGCTCAATTTTGCCGAGGCAGCTCTGGGAACTGAGGTAGAGGTTCCCACCCTTGGAAACAAAACGAAACTCAAGATACCGGCGGGTTGCCAGAGCGGTCGGGTTTTCACCCTGAAAGGACAGGGCATCGGTCATCTTGACCGCAGCGGGCGCGGTGATGAGATGATTACGGTGCAGGTCGTCACGCCGGAGAAGCTGAACGGAAAGCAACGGAAGCTTTTTGAGGAGCTGTCAAAAACCCTGATTGAAAAGAAGAAGTAAGCGGCTCTTTCCCTGCGTCGGATTCTGAATCATTGCCCCGCTGCTTCAGATGGTCAGAGAGATAAATTCTCAGGGATGAGAAAACCGGCAAGAGGGCTGTCTTCTGAAACTGCCGGGCAAGGTTAGAAACCCCAGGCACCACCAGCGCACCAGCAAAAATATGGCAGGATTTAACCAGTTGCCGGACGGGTACTGCCGGGAACCATACCTTAAGGGTATTAAAATCACCTCAAATATAATGGCGGATGGTACTGTTCGAATTCTGGCGCTGCCGCAAACTGCCCCTTTGTAAAAGTGGTGGTTCCATGACACTTTCCATGTTACAATTTGGTCGTATATGTCGTATATCATGAACTGGCAAAATGGAGTTTATTATTAAGAATTGAAGGAGGGCGTATATGGAAAAACCCACCGGTGAAACAACACCATGCTGTCCAAAATTCAACCCTGAGCCATGGGATGAAAAAGAAATCACGTGGCAAGACAAACTCTTTGTGAAAGATTCGATGGTACAGTTTATGCATATGCCGCTGCCGGGAGCCTTTGCGAAAACGGTTGGGAGAATGTGGAAGAAGATTGAAGAGGCGGGAGCAAACCCGGACATCGCCGATTTTTTGATGCTTGCCTATGACCCATCCCCCTGGAAAGATGAAGTCTACATCAATGTTACCAAGGAAGTGCCTGACGCTGAAAACGTCAGGCTTTCGGGCACCTATCTGACTAAGGTTTTTGATGGCCCGTACAATGCCGTGCCTAAATGGATTCAGGAAATGGCTCGTTTTGTGAACGAAAAGGGCAGGAAGGTGAAAAAGTATTACTGCTATTACACGACCTGTCCGAAATGCGCTAAGATTTACGGCCATAATTATATCGTATTCTTTGCTGAAGTTTAAGCGATCCATTGCTGCCGCGTTGTGATCGGTTGTTTTTTCTTAAGCGGAGGTGTGGAAACGGTTTCACATAACCCACCTTATCTGAATCTGGGCAGGTAATATGTTCCGTTTCAGGATACCGGGTTTCTGGATGACTTCCAGGCAAACTGCGAGTATTTCCGGCAAGGGATCCTGTAGCTGGTCTCTCATTGTCCTGACCCACGATTTATGTTTGTCTGCTCAGGGGGAAAGTTCCAATTACGAGAGAAAATACGTCTAGCTTCTCTTGTGGGGTTGGATGAAGGAGAAAAGCTTCCATTTTCTCCCGGCAAGCTCGTGCCTGCCCTGAAGCCCGATGAATTCATTTACCACCTGGTATGGGGGAACCCCCTCGTACAGAACCTGATGTATCCTCTCGGTAATCGGCATCTCCAGCCCAAGCCCCTGAGCAATATTCCATGCTGCCAGAACAGTGGTCACCCCCTCGGCGACGCCGGTCATCGAATCCGTTATCTCTTTTAAGGGACGCCCTTTGGTCAGCTCTACCCCGACGTGGTGGTTACGGCTCAAAACGCTGGCGCAGGTCGCCATCAAATCACCCATACCGGCCAGCCCGGAAAAAGTGAGGGGGTTTGCCCCCAGGGCAACGCCGAGCGCCGTCATCTCGGTAAGGCCGCGTGTGATGAGCGCCGCTTTGGCGTTATCACCGCTTTCCAGTCCGTCCATCATCCCTGCCCCCAGAGCGATAATATTCTTGAGAGCACCTCCCAGCTCAACTCCAATGACATCGGTATTGGTATAGACGCAGAAGTTTTGGGTGGTTAATAGCTTTTGGGCTTTTCTGGCGACCGATTCGTCTTCGGCCGCCACGACCGTCGCGGCGGGTAAACCCTTCATAATCTCGCGGGAGAGATTAGGCCCGGAGAGGGTGCAGATATACCGGTGGAATTCGGGGTCAATCTCATCAGTAATGACCTGGGACATGCGTTTGTTGCTGCCAATCTCCAGCCCTTTTGCGGCGCTTACCACCAGCATCCCCTTTTTCAGATACGGGCTGACGAGCTTAATATTGCGTCGCATGGTCTGGGAGGGGACAACCAGCATCACGGCTTTTGCATGGGCGAGGGCATCAGCCATGGAGGCGGTAATGGTTAAAGAAGGAGGTAAGACCTTTCCCGGGGCGTTTATCGGGTCAAGCCCGACACTTTTTACTTTCGCGGCTTCCAGTTCGGTGCGTGCCCACAGGTTGACATCAAGCCCGTTGCCGCTTAATACCATACTGAGGGTTTTGCCCCAGCTTGTCGTGCCGATAATGACGATTTTGGGCACGGATTACTCAGCGCCCTTCGTTTTTTCGGCCTTCTCGCCAAGCTTCCGTTCTTTACCCGCCATCAGTCTTTTGATGTTGTCCCGGTGCATGTAGATAATAATTGTAGCGCCACTCATTGTATACAACAAATACTCAACGGGGAACCCGTTGATCACAGTCATCGGCACCAGTATGGCGGAGGTGCCCAGCAACCCGGCAATAGAGGCGAGTGATGCATATCTGGTTAATCCCGCTCCGATAATGAAAACCTCGCCGCCGAAAAGTGCTGCCGCAGGACACAGGGCGGCAAGTCCTCCCATATAAGTGGAAACACCCCGCCCGCCCTTAAATCTTAAAAATATTGGCCAGTTATGGCCGGCGATGGCGGCAAGGGCGGCGGCTGTCTGTGCGGACCGGAGCATGACCCATAAACCCAAACCACTGATCACAAGATACTCCTGAGACATGATGTATCCGGCAAAGACTACGGATGTTGCCCCTTTTGACATATCAAGGACGGCGGTTATCGCGGCCGCTTTTTTCCCGACAGTTCTCAGGACATTGGTTGCGCCAGTCCTGCCGCTGCCCCATTTTCTGATATCCCCCTTGCCGTTCAGCTTACTCATGATGAGACCAAAGGGAATGGAACCCAAAAAGTATCCGGTGAGCACGACCAGAATAAGCTTGATGATTACCATAACTTACCCCCTTGCCTTAAATACTAACCTGAGCGGCGTGCCGTTGAAACCAAAAGAGTCCCTCAGCCTGTTTTCCATGTAACGCCGGTAAGAAAAATGGATTAGCCCCGGGTTATTGACGAGAAAGACGAAACACGGCGGGTTTATTTCGGTCTGGGATACGGAGAGGATTTTAAGCTGTTTTCTGCCTACCCGTGGTGGGGAATGAGCGCTTACCGCCTGCTTGATAATCTCTTTAAGTCGGGCATTGTCTACCTTTTTACACCTTTCCCGGTATACCGCCAGGGCTTGCGGTAAAATCCTTTCCAGCCCCCACTTGAGCTTGGCGGAAATATACAGGAGTGGGGCGTAGGGTGCAAACTTCATTTTGCTTTTTATCTGGTTAGTGTACTCATCTGTGTTTTCGGACATCACCAGATCCCATTTATTTACAATCAACACGATCCCCCTGGTGGCCTGCACAATATAGCCGGCCACATGAGTATCCTGGGCAGTAACCATCTCTGTGGCATCAAGGACAAGCAGGGCAATATCAGAGCGCTCAATTGCCCTCATCGCTCGTATGACGCTGTATTCTTCAACACCGCGTCCGACGTGCCCGCGCCGCTTGATGCCGGCGGTATCAATAAGTATCACATTTTGCCCGTTAAAGTCAATCATGCTATCTACGGCATCACGGGTGGTTCCCGGCATATCCCCCACAATGGCACGCTCCGTACCAAGCAGGGCATTTAACAGCATTGACTTCCCTACGCCGGGGTGACCCACAATGGCTACTTTAATACCCTCTGGACCGGCTTCCTGCGGCTCACCCGGTGGCAGCAGCTCCGTTACCCTGTCCAGAAGTATATCAATGCCCCGTCCGTGATAGGCACTGATGGCTAGAGGTTCACCAAGCCCCAGTTCATAGAACTCGGTGGCACCGATCTCAAGCATGTCATTGTCCGCTTTGTTCGCCACCAGTAATAACGGTTTGCTTGCCTCGCGCAGGCGACCGGCGATTTCCTTGTCCACCACCGTTACCCTGTCTTTCACGTCAACCATGAAGATGATGAGATCAGCTTCGGTCATGGCCGTGTTGACCTGGGATTCTACGTCCAGTTCAATCCGGGATTCGGGATTCAGCGTCAGCCCGCCGGTATCAATGGCGGTAAAGACAACATCATTCCAGGTGATGTCGGCAAAGATGCGGTCGCGGGTTGTTCCAGGCAGGTCGGCAACGATCGAAAGCCGCCGACCCAGCATACGGTTGAGAAGGGTGGATTTCCCGACATTCCGTCGTCCGATAATCGCCACCAGGGGTTTTTTCACACCTTTACCCCCGGACTCCGGTGAATATTTTGACTCTGTTGCCTTCATATGTGGTTCTAAAAATAAAATTTTTGTGCACCCTTTTTCTCACCGAACCGGTATTCCCGTAGCTGGGGGGAAGTTACCGTGCTCCGGCTACCGGTCTCCTCCAAGGTATTTTTCAAGGCCGCTCAGCATCTCCACCAGAAGTGCTTTCTGGGCATAGAGACGGTTTTCCGCCTGGTCAAAAACGACCGAGTGAGGGTCATCAAGCATGCCTTCGGCGATCTCCTCACCCTGGTGGGCCGGCAGGTCGTGCATAAACAGAACGTCTTCCTTTGCCAGGGAGAGAAGATCTTTATTTACCTGATAGCCGGCGAATATCTTGCGCCTGACTTCTGTCTCGGCTTCCTGCCCCATGCTTGTCCAGACATCGGTATAAACAATATCCGCCCCTCTTGCGGCAAGATGTGGGTCCTCTGTCAGGAAGATCTCGGCGCCGTTTTCACGTGCGTATTTGCCGGCCTGCTCAAGAATCTTTTTGCTAACCTGATAACCCGGTGGCGAGGCAATGCGAAAGTTCATGCCTGTGAGCGCTGCTCCCAGCATCAGGCTGTGCGCGACGTTATTGCCGTCCCCGATATACGCCAGGCTGAGTCCGTTCAGGACGTCTTTCTTTTCGTAGATGGTTAACAGGTCAGCCAGTGTCTGGCAGGGATGCTCCAGGTCGGAGAGGGCATTAATTACGGGGACGCGGGAATAGCCGGCCAGGACTTCTAGGGTTTCATGGGAGAATGTTCTGGCGGCGATGGCATCAACATAGCGGCAGAGCACTCGGGCAACATCGGAAACAGGTTCTCGTTTCCCTAACCCAACCTCAGCCGGTGACAAGTAAATGACCTCGCCACCAAGCTGGCGCATGGCCATCTCAAAGCTTACCCTTGTCCTGAGTGACGGCTTTTCAAATAAAAGAGCAAGGGTTTTACCGCTTAGCATCTTTATCCAGCCCCTGGCCTTGAGATCCACGGCCATTGATATGAGCCGCCGAATGTCGGCACCAGAAAGGTCTGACACTGAGAGTAAATCCTTACTTTTCAAAGAGCCTCCTTTAGCAGAAACACACCAACGGCTAGATTATATCACGAAAAGAGCCTTTGGTGTAGATGCTTCTCGAAAGCTTACTACTAAATTATAGTTGCTAACACGATGCGCAAGTATTTTTTAATGGTGAGACATAATACAACCTGAGAAATAAAGCAATCTATCGCTTTATCATTGCGAGCGTTAGCGAAGCAATCCGTAGAATCCGGACGTGCGGGACGGCAACGCTACAGGCTCAGACAGGAACTGTCAGAGTCTGTTTTCGGCCAAATTAAACAGGTGAGGGGTTTCGGCAGTTTCTGCTGAGGGGCAGGGAAAAGATGAGCGGCGAGTGGCAACTTATCTGCACCGGGCATAATTTGCTCAAGTTATTTGGAGCATGATGAGACGGATTATGCGATATGTGTTTACTCTGGCTGGAATCTAGCGCGAAGGCAGACAGAATTGTAGCCTGCATGTAGCTTTAGCTGCCTGCCTGACTACCTGCCCCAAACCCTGGCAGCCTCCTGTCTACCTCTTTCCCGTTGAAGCTTCTTAGTTTCCTGTATTATAATGAACGACACATCATGAATTCTGATTTTAAGCGTTCTCATCGCCTCTCAATTATTTCACGATTTCCTTTCTTCTATGGCTGGGTTATTCTCACCTTAGGCGCACTGATCCGGTTTATATCAGGCCCCGGGCAAACCTATTTGATATCCGTTTTTATTGATCCGCTTATTTCAGACCTTGGATGGTCGAGAACTCTAATATCGGGTCTCTACACTGCTGGCTCCTTGACAGCTGGTGTTGCAGTGGTTTTCGTGGGATATTTGTTAGATAGATATGGTGCTCGTACGATACTGTTAGCTGTCGGTGTTCTCTTTGGATTGGCTGCCTTATGGATGAGTGCTATTGATCATCCCGTGAAACTGTACCTTGGCTTTGTTGCCCTTCGTACTCTTGGTCAAGGGTCTTTAGGTTTAATATCTACAACATTAGCAGCATTGTGGTTTTTGCGGCTGAGGGGTCGGGCAATGGTAGTTCTGGCTATTGGTGGGGCAGCAAGCCAGGCAATATTCCCGATCATAGCACATTCTCTTATTTCTCATGGCGGCTGGAGAAATACGTGGGTGGTTTTAGCTTTCGTGATCTGGATAGTATTTGTGCCCATTGTTCTATTTGTCAGGCGTAGTCCTGAGTCTGTAGGCTTTTTACCGGATGGTATTACAGTTCAGCACGTAAAAGAACAGACAGTAGATTCACGGACAAGTATTATCCAGGAAGTAAATTTTTCGTTAAAGGAAGCGTTACACACTCGTACTTTTTGGCTGCTATTATTTGCGAGTTCAGCTCTCCCGTTAATAGGAACTGGTCTTTCTTTCCATCAGATATCTATTCTTACCACTAAAGGTATTCAAGCGGATATGGCTACCGCCGTGTTCGGTATAATAGGTCCGTCGGTACTGGTGGGGAGTTTCATTGCAGGCTTCATTGCTGACCGTTTTCCTAATCGATACATTCTGGCGGCCGGGCAGATCCTGCTTGGGTTAGCAATGTTGTGGATATTTTTCATCAGCTCAACGTTACAAGCATTCATTTATGGAGCAATGCTTGGCTTAAGCTCAGGGATGAGTATGACTATTACTGCTGTTATTTGGGCAAATTACTACGGTCGCCTGCATTTGGGTGTTATACGTGGGGTGACGACTGCCAGTACAGTTGCCTTTGCAGCCCTGGGGCCGCTACCGTTTGGTTTAATCTATGATATTTTTGGTGATTATTTCTATGCTATTCTCATTATTATGACATTACCAATATTCTGTGCTATTGCCGCTTTCTTTGCCTTCCCACCGAAAAAAAGTGCGTCATAAGAAATTTCCTCCAAATAAACAAGCAATTAAGATATTGGTCGTAAATAACAACAAAGAGTTCAATACTTTTTCCCCTTCATTAAAAAACGTGACTGCGACGGTCCCCTGAAAAAGCTTCTGCTCAACTATGGTCAGGAAGCTGGCTTTACGGGCTATCCAATAAAACGATACAGAACCGCTTACATACTTTACGGGTGAGGTGAAAGCTGGTTTAATAAAATACAGGGATTACAAGCGATCCGGGATTATTTTTTCGGGTGTGAGTAGGGCACGTGCCCTATCTCAGGATGCTGAGTTTTCGGGACGACTTTGAATAAGAGCGAGGTTAGTTATGACTGCAAAGGAAAAGTTTACCATATCCGGCAGCCAGCTTGTGGAGAAGGTTAAAGAGCTTATCCATGAGGGCAACATCAGGCGGGTGCGTATCATTCATCAGGGGCGGGTAGTCCTGGAAATACCGCTCTCCATGACCGCCCTGAGCATTCTGATCGCTCCGTAGCTTGCCGCTCTGGGTGCGTTTGCCGCCCTGGTGACCGAATGCACCATTGAGGTGGAAAAAATAGAGGATAACGATAAATAGATAGCGGCTGGCTGACATTGCTATAAGATGGCCTGCTGACCGGCTGTGCTATAATAAGCTCATGGGAAAACTGGTCGTATTTGACGGCAACAGCCTTGTGCACCGCGCTTTTCACGCCTTTCAGAAAGGCACTCCGCTCACGGTGAGCAAGACCGGTGAGGTTGTGAGCGCTGTTTACGGTTTTGCCCTGATGCTGCTCAAGGTGCTGCATGATTTAAAGCCCGTCTACTGTGCGATTGCCTTTGACCGGATGGCGCCGACCTTCCGTCATCTGATGTTCGAGCAGTACAAGGAGAACCGTCCGAAAACCCCTGATGAGCTGGTAAGCCAGCTGGGACGGGCGAGGGAACTGGCGCATGCCTTCAGCATTCCTGTCTATGAGCTTGATGGTTATGAGGCTGACGATATCCTGGGCACGCTGAGCCGCGCCGCGCAGAGCAGGAATATCGAGGCGATTATCGTTACCGGCGATGCGGATGCCATGCAGCTTGTTTCCCCGGGGATCAGCGTTCTTTATCCGAAATCCGGACGCGGTTTCAGCGATACGATTCTCTTTGACGAAGATGCCGTCAG
Source organism: Chloroflexota bacterium (assembly GCA_043818655.1). GTDB lineage: Bacteria > Chloroflexota > Dehalococcoidia > Dehalococcoidales > JAZDNC01 > JBDRFO01. The sequence goes on along the minus strand of JBDRFO010000135.1, from coordinate 2,455 downwards.
GGAGAAGTATGGCGTTACTCCCATGCAGATTGCCGGCTTCAAGGGGCTTAAAGGAGACCCCTCGGATAACATCCCCGGTGTGCCCGGTATCGGGGAGAAAACAGCCTCAAAGCTGTTGCAGCAGTTTGGCAGTATCAACAGGATTTACGAGCGGATTGAAGAGGTCAATCCGCCGCGGATAAGAGAAGCCCTCCGGCAGAATGAAGCCATAGCGAGGGAGAGCGAGAAGCTGGCAACCATAATTACCGACGTTCCGGTTACCCTCAGGCTGGATGACTGCCGCCTGACCAGCTACAACCGGGAAGAGGTTATCCGGCTCTTTCGTGAGCTTGAGTTTTCCAGTCTGATGAACAGGATACCCGAAGGAGAAGATAAAGCCCCGGAAGCAATGTCTCCATCCGGAAATCAGGTGACGCCGGAGACATGCTGTATCGTGAATACAACTGATGCACTCAGGAAGCTGGTGCAGCAGGTGTGGGCGGCAGGTTCTTTTGCCTTTGATACCGAGACAACCAGTCTGAATGAGATGAATGCTGAGCTGGTGGGCATCTCGCTGGCGACAGCGCCGGATGAAGCCTGCTATATTCCCGTCGGTCACATCGGGCTTGAGACGACAGGACAGTTGCCGGTTGAGACAGTCATAAATGAGCTTAAACCCATCATGGAGGATGACGGACTTGCCCGAATGGCACATAACGGCAAGTATGATGCCATGGTGCTTGCCCGGTACGGGATAACCGTTTGTAATCTTGATTTTGATACCATGATTGCCGCCTACCTGCTGGGAGAAAAAGCTCTTAATCTCAAAGCCCTTGCCCTTGCCCGTCTGGGTCGAGCGATGACGCCCATCACTGAGCTTATCGGTGTGGGAAAGAAGACGATTCCGATGTCACAGGTGCCGATTAGCGAGGTTGCCAGCTACTGCGGTGCTGATTCAATGGTTACCCGGCAGCTGGCGGACATACTGAGGCCGGAGCTTGAGCAGCAGGGGCTATGGAGGCTTTTTACCGAGGTTGAGATGCCACTCGTGCCGGTGCTCGTTGCCATGGAGAGAAACGGAGTTCTCCTTGATACCAAGATACTGGGAGAGATGTCCAATCGTCTTGGCAGCGAGATAAAGACACTTGAGCAGCAGATATATCAGGAAGCGGGTACGTCCTTTAACATTGATTCTCCCCGCCAGCTTGGCACGGTCCTTTTTGAAAAGCTGCATTTGCCCACCGGACGCAGGACAAAGAATGGCTACTCCACCGAGGCAGCCATTCTGGAGCAACTTCGCCCCGCTAATCCCATCGTCAATCTTGTCCTGGAGTACCGCACCCTCTCCAAGCTCAAGTCCACCTATATTGATGCCCTTCCCACTCTGATTAACCACGGAACCGGGCGGGTGCATACCAGCTTCAACCAGACCAGGACGACCACCGGACGCCTTTCCTCCAGCGACCCGAATCTGCAGAACATCCCGGTGCGTGGGGAGCGGGGGCGGGAGATACGGCAGGCATTCGTTGCCCCGCCGGGCGCTTACCTTCTGGCGGGGGACTATTCCCAGATTGACCTCCGCGCACTGGCGCATCTTTCCCATGACCCGGTCCTGGTTCAGGCCTTCCGCGAGAACAGGGACGCGCATACGAGCACAGCCAGCCAGCTCTTTCAAGTGTCTCCGGATAAGGTGACACCCGATATGCGAAGGCTGGCGAAAACTGTGAACTTCGGGGTGATCTACGGCATGAGTGATTACGGGCTGGAACAGGCAACCGAGCTGTCCCGGGAGCAGTCTAAGGACTTTATCACGGCATATTTTGAGAAATACCAGGGTGTGAAAAACTATCTTGAAGAGACCAAGGAGCATGCCAGGGAGAAGGGCTATGTACAGACCATCCTGGGGAGAAGACGCTACATCCCGGAGATTAACTCACGCAACCGCCAGGTAAGGGAAGGTGCCGAGCGTATGGCCATCAATATGCCGGTGCAGGGCACCTCTGCCGATATCATTAAGGTTGCCATGGTTAAGCTTTACGGGGAAATGAAAAAAGCGAAGCTGAAGAGCAAGATGCTTCTCCAGGTGCATGATGAGCTTATCTTTGAGGTGCCTGAGGACGAGATGGAGGTGATGCGGAGGCTTGTCCCTGACATCATGACCTCCGCCTGCACGCTGAGCGTGCCCCTCAGGGTAGAGATGAAGGCAGGGCGTAACTGGGGGGAGATGGAATAGCCGAATTACCCGTGCCCGCCGTTAAATCCGGTTTCGGCGGGTTCCATCCGCATTTTGTCACCGGTCATTGCAATTTTTTGTTGAAGAATAAACGTATGCTGTCATTGCGGGGAGCGCCAGCGACGAAGCAATCTCTTCCTTTGTCGCCTGCGATTGCTTCGCTAATGCTCGTAATGACACAAGCATTTTTTGGTGCTTTTTATTTTTAATATCGGGAGTTTTATATGCCTGAGCTGCCGGAGG
>JBDRFO010000134.1:0-7615 GCA_043818655.1 Chloroflexota bacterium | reverse complement strand
TGCCTGCTCCATATAGTCCATATTGCTCACTATTCTAGCACCTCCCCGAAACGAAGTGCAAATTCAAGGGGAAGCAAGCAGCAGATCCGTCAGGCAATTTTGATTTTCGGCATTTTTCTAAATTTGATTGCTAACATTAGCTTCTATGTCACTCTAAGAGCGAAGCCCGAAGCAATCCGTCCCGCACACCCTGATTTTTCCGTGAACTTGTCCCGGCTTCCCGTTTTTCCAAAAAGAGGTGGTTATGTCAAGTAAGGTAATGAAATGCGATAAAAAGGGGGTTACAATTTATCCCGAATCTGAGCAGGTAATGTGCCCTATCTCGAAATACCCGGTTCCCTGATGACTTCTAGAACTAGAAGTATCAAAACCAATAAGGTATAATTCTTTTAATATGAAGAGTTTTACCCGCGATATACTGACAACGACCGTCATCGCCGTTCTTGCCTTTTTTCTCCTGCACGCGACGATACAAAGTTGCATTGTCGTCGGACCCAGCATGGAACCCACGGTCATTGAAGAGCAGAGACTTATCGTCAATAAAATCGTTTATTACTTCCATCATCCGGAAAGAGGCGATATCATTGTCTTCCAGCCGCCCAATAAACAGCAGCCGGATTACATCAAGCGTCTTATTGGCCTGCCCGGAGATACCCTGGAGATCAGGAACGGCGTTGTTTACATTAACGGGGAAGTGCTGAATGAGCCTTACATCAAGGATACACCGCACTATAGCGTTGCCTCAACCAAAATCCCGGAGGACAGCTACTTTGTCCTGGGTGACAACCGGAATAACAGTAATGATTCTCATAACGGCTGGACAATACCGAAGCAGAATATTATCGGTAAGGCGTGGCTTCGCATCTGGCCCCCACAGAGCTGGGGGCTTGTTCCAAACTACCCGCTGGAGAAGCAACTGATCGGTGCTTTCCGGGTGTTCCCTCCCACAATGTAAATGCAAAGGAGTCTGAGAAATAACACGGAAAGACATCGGTAGAGAGGAGGCATGTTACATGCTGAACCTCGGCGAAAACAGTTTCCGGACAGATTTAACGCCTGTTTTGAGACACCGGCTTTGAACGTAAAGTAATGCGAAATAAATGATATAATGATGGACACATATTACTCCAGAAGGAGGCAAGACAAATGAGCGTTGCCGAAGATATTTTTCAGAAATCAGGGGCGATCCTCAGAGGACATTATCTGCTCACATCAGGGCTTCACTCCCCCGTTTACTGGGAGAAGTTCCGGGTTTTACAGTCGCCTGTCTATACAGAACAGCTCTGCCGGATAATTGCGGAACATTACCGAAACCAGGAGATCGGGGTCGTCGCCGGACCGACGACCGGGGGTATCATCATCGCCTACGAGGTGGCAAGACAGCTTGGCCTCCGCGATATCTTCGCCGAAAGGGAGGGAGATACGGAGAGGGCCTTCCGGCGTGGCTTCACCATTGAACCGGGGGAAAAGGTGCTTCTTGTTGATGATATTCTGACCACAGGCGGCTCCCTGCGCCAGGTAATGGCCGCAGTGAAAGAGCTGGGAGGAGACATTATCGGCATCGGGGTGCTGGTTGACCGCTCCGAAAAGGGAGTCGACTTCGGCGTGCCCTTCTTCAGCTGCCACCGCTCACCCACCTTATCTTACAAACCGGAAGACTGTCCGCAGTGCAAGGCGCATATCCCTCTGGTCAAGCCGGGAGGTGGTTAATCCGGTTGCATTCGGTTTCCCACAAGCTATCCGGACATTCTTTCCCTGAAGCTGAGGACAGAGATTGCCCCGTATGACGAGTTACATTTTCGGATGACCGCTCGCTTGCCCGGACCGGAGACGGGCACATGAGCAGACCCTGTCAGGAGGATTGGTATTGGACGGTCTCTCCACCATCTTGATTATCGCGACGGTTATCGGTGTTGCCGTCTTAAGCTTTATTGCTGCTTACTACCTGGCAAAATTTGGCTTCAAGGTCAAGCTTGCCGACTGGCAGCGAGCACAGGAAAAGCAATGGCAGCAGGAGATGGGAAAAGGGAGAAAAGAAGCCATCGCTCACAGCCGCAGCGTGCTCGGCGGCAAATTTGTGGAGCAGGTTGTGCCCTTTCTACCCGAATTCAAATACGACCCTACCGAGGCAAGATTTATCGGCTCACCGATCGACTTTATTGTCTTTCCGGGTCTGGCGACAGGGGAGCCAAGAGAGATTGTCATTGTCGAGATAAAGTCCGGCAGGAACACGCGCCTCTCCCCACATGAAGCCAGGATCCGCCAGTTGATTGAGAACGGCATGGTAAGATGGGAGCTGATTGAACGGCAGACAGAGAGTGAAGAATAAGGCTCATGCACAATCGCAACTGCTTCCGTCTGCGAGGAACCGGCTTTGCATCATGCCGGGCTGTTTGCACATGAGTTCAAGGTAACGACAACCTACCTGCCAGGCATCAATAATGATAACATACCATCCGGAAACCGATTTTCCTGAATCCGGGCGTGTCATGCGCCCAATCCCAGCATATTGCGTTTCCGGGTAACTTCTGACCCGATGTGCAAGTTTCTTGAATTTGACGGACTCACCGGTAAAACCTGTTAAAAGAGAAAGTTAACCCGGACTGTCATTGCGAGGGCACGAACGTGCCCGTGGCAATCTCTACCGGATACGCCTTAAGATTGCTTCGCTTACGCTCGCAATGACAGTACGAGAGATTCCTTCATTGCTCAGGGTTTGTTTCCCCTCGCAGCGACAATCTATCTACCTATAAAATTGGTATCGGAAGCTAACGGGCAGGCGACTCTACTCTCACAGGATGAGGTTTTGGATGGCTTCTAAGTTCGGTTGAATTCTTTCTCCAGTTGCTTTTGGCTCAGGTGAATTATCGTTGGTCTTCCGTGAGGGCAGGTGTTGGGCAAAGCAACCCTTTCCAGGTCACGGATAAGCTCTTCCATTTCCTTCCCTGATAGCACCTGCCCCGCCCGCACCGCACTGTGACATGCCATCGTGATGGCGATCTTCTCACGGTAGCCAGCATCAGCTCCGGAAGATACTATTCCCAGAAGTTCGCGCAGCGTTCCCTCCCAATCTTCGCGGTAAAGAACCGCCGGTACCGCACGCACCAGGCAGGTATTATGACCAAAGGATTCAACAGAGAAACCGAATGCTCCCAGCGCCTCCATGCGGGATTTCATGGCAATAGCCTCGGCGGGGGTAACCTCAAGGGCTAACGGCTCAAGAAGCCCCTGGGTTTCCACCTCACGCCTCCGACCCTGCTCTGAAATTCTCTCAAAGAGGATACGCTCGTGGGCAGCGTGCTGGTCAATAAGATAAAGCCCGTCGGGTCCCTCCGCCACGATATAGCTACCCGACACCTGACCCAGCACCCTCAGCACCGGCAAAGACTGCGCCGGCGTACGTGTCGCCAGGGGAATATTGAGCCCGCCACCTTCTTCCGGCGGTGTCCATAATCCCTGTCCCTGCCTCACCTGTGGTCTCACGAACGGCCTGTCAGCAGTGTACTGAGCTCTTACCTCAGCTATTTCCGGCACCGGCGCCTGTGCCACCAGCACCTGTCTCACCGCTTTCTGAAGAGCGGCAAAGACATCGCGCTCACTCCGGAATTTGACCTCAGTCTTGGCAGGGTGAATATTGATATCCATCTCAGCGGGATCAAGAAAGATATTGATCACCGCCACGGGGTGTTTCCCGGTCATGAGCAAGCCGTGATACGCCTCATCCACCGCCTTTGCCAGCATACGGCTATTAATCCAACGGCGGTTGACAAAAAAGCTGATGTAATCCCATCCTGAACGGTTGAGACCGGGGTTGCCCGCGAGACCGCCAATCCTGACGGCGGCTGTTCCCCCACCACTTAAGTCAGGGGCATCACCGATAGGAATCATGTTCCGGGCAATTTCCTGCCCGTAAACCTGTATCACGGCATCAAGCAGGTGACCGCTCCCCGGCGTCCTCAGGGTAGCCCGACCGTTTAAGATCAGAGTAAACCTTACCTCCGGATAACAGAGGGCATAGCAGGTTATCACGCTGACAGTATGGCTGTTTTCGGTTGCCGGTGATTTCAGGAATTTCAGCCTTGCCGGCACCGTGCGGAAAAGGTTCTTCACCGTAACGGTAGTCCCCCTTGAGCGCGCCCGGCTCCCCCCGTTGACGACAGCGCCATCCCTCAGCATCAGGTAACTGCCTGCCAGTTCATTTTCCCCGCGCGTGATAACCTCCACCTCGCTGACCGAGGCAATGCTGGGCAGCGCCTCCCCGCGAAAGCCGAGGCTGGATACCCGCTCCAGGTCTTCAAATCTGTCTATCTTGCTGGTGGCGTGGCGCTCAAAGGCAAGGGACAACTCGGCTGCCGGTATGCCGACCCCGTTATCAGCCACGCGTATCAGCCCGGTACCGTTACCCTCAATCTCAACAGAAATTTCGGTTGCCGAGGCATCCAGTGCGTTCTCCACCAACTCTTTGACCACTGAGGCCGGTCTCTCCACCACCTCACCGGCGGCGATCCGGGCAACCACTTTTGCATCCAGAACCTTAATTGGCATCGTCTCTTCAGACCTTCTCCAGACGGGCAAAACTCAGAAGCAGCTTTTTCACACCGTTTCCCTTGAAGGCAATCACCACCTCACAATCGCCGTTTACTTCCTTACAGTTGACGATCACCCCGTCCCCAAAACTGGGATGACGGACACGATCACCCGTCTTCAGCTCCGGAAGAGCAAGTACGGGCGCAGTATTCCCGGCTGAGGAGGGCTTATCCCACACGGAAACGCTCTCTGCCGCCGGTTTTTCCTCTTTTTCCCCGGCAGCGCCACCGGCGATAAGATGCACCGGTATGTCGGCAAGAAAGCGGGATGCTTTGTTTACCGTGCTGGTACCCATAAAGGTACGGCGGAAGGCATGGACAAGATAAAGTTTCTGCTCGGCACGGGTGATACCCACATAGCAGAGCCTTCTTTCCTCCTCCATCTGGAGCGGGTCGTCAAACGACCGGTAATGGGGCAGGATGCCATCCTCCATCCCGACAATGAAAACCACGGGGAACTCCAGCCCCTTTGCCTGGTGCAGCGTGATGAGGGTCACGGCATCAACATTATCCTCAAGCCCGTCCACATCGGATACCAAGGCAACCTTTTCCAGAAAATCAGCAAGCTCATCCCTGACTGATGGACTGCGGAACTCCTGGGTCACCGTCCTGAGTTCCCGAACATTTTCCCACCTCTCCTCACCCTCCGGCTGGGAGAGCAGGTATTTCCGGTAACCGGTTTCTTCCACAACCATGTCAAACAGGTCAGCCAGGTTTTTCTCACCGCCCGCCAGCCTCAGCTCTTCCATCATGTGAAAAAAACCGGTCAGACTCCGGATCATATGGGCGCTGAAAGGCTGCTCCTCCGTTTCGGAAAGAAGCGAAAGCGCCTGATACTCTGATACTTCCGTCTTCTTTGCCCAGGTTGAAAGCTCACTTAATGTCCTGTCCCCGATGCCTCTGCCCGGAACATTGATTATCCGGCGCAGGCTGACAGTGTCACTGGGGTTCTGGATGAGCCTCATGTAGGCAATCATATCCTTTATCTCCCGTCGCTGGTAAAAGCGGACGCCCGCCACCAGCCGGCACGGAAGCCCGTAGCGGGCAAAAGCCTCTTCCAGAACACGGGACTGGGCGTTGGTGCGGTACATGACGGCAATATCGCCCATCTTGAATCTTGCGGCATCCGTCAGGCGGGCAACCTCACCCACCACGAACTGCGCCTCCTCCTGCCCCGTATATGTCTCCGTCACCGTCACCCGCTCCCCCAGATTATTTTCCGTCCACAGGGAGCGTAGTTTTCGCTCATGATTTACCGAAATGACGCAGGATGCCGTCTCCAGTATCGTTTTCGTCGAGCGGTAGTTTTGCTCAAGAAGAACCACTTTGGCATCAGGGTAGTCCTTCTCAAAGTTCAGGATGTTGCGCATATCCGCAAACCGCCAGGAGTAGATTGACTGGTCAGGGTCACCGACCACGCACACATTGCGGTATTTTCCCCCCAGCAGCTTTACAATCTCGTACTGGACGGGATTGGTATCCTGAAACTCGTCCACCATCACGTGCCGGTATCTTGTCTGGTACCGGGTGAGAATTTCAGGGTTTTGGTGGAAAAGCAGCACGACCTTGAGCAGCAGGTCGTCAAAGTCAAGGGCAGACCCGGACGTAAGCATCTCCTGATAGCGTTCGTAGACGCGGCGCACCACCTCCTGGAAATAGCTCTGGCTGGGCTTGCCGTAGGTCTCCGGGGTCAGCATCTGGCTTTTCGCCGCCGAAATCGCCTGGCGGATCGCCTGGGGGGCATACTGTTTGGGATCAAGCCCGACCGATGCAATCGCTCTTTTAATCACACTGAGCTGGTCTTCATCGTCATAGATCACAAAGCCAGGGTCAATGCCGATTGCCTTTCCGTCGATGCGCAGGATGCGGGCACAGGTAGCATGAAAGGTACCCAGTGTTAAATCATTAACCGAACCGCTGGCAAGGAGGGCAATCCGCGCCGCCATTCCTTTTGCGGCTTTATTGGTAAAGGTAACCGCCATGATGTGGCGCGGGCTTACCCCGCAAACCTTGATCAGATAGGCGACCCGGTGCGTGATCACCCTGGTCTTGCCGCTTCCCGGCCCGGCCAGAATGAGCACCGGCCCGCTTATTGCCTCAACCGCCTCTTTCTGTGCCGGATTAAGACCTTCCAGAATATCCATGATTAATTATAACATTCAGAGCTTGAGGTTGGGAAACGAGAGATATAGAGATTGTTGATATTCTTTTGAGTTTAATACAGTAAAGTGTTATTCTTAAACGCCAGATATATTTTCTGTAATTGGGTGATTGTATGGGCATAGAAGCAATTTTTAAAGGTTGGATGGGTGAATTAAAGACTAAGTTTATTAATTTCCTATTCCTTGATGAACAATATCGAGTCTTTAACAATGTAATTATTCCGTCTAATAACGGGACTACACAAATAGACCATGTAATAGTATCTAAATACGGTATATTTTCTGTTGAGACTAAAGATAAAACCGGATGGATATTCGGAGACCCTCATCAAGAGGAATGGACGCAAGTAATCTACAACAAGAAATTTCAATTTCAGAATCCATTGAGACAAAATTACCGTCATACAAAAACCCTCTCCGAATTTCTTGGGCTTGAACATGATAAGATACACTCTCTAATCATTTTTTGGGGTAATTGCGAATTCAAGAACCCGATGCCAGATAACGTCTTTAAAGGTGGCGTTTTTGATAGTAAATACAAAAAATACATCCAGAGTAAAACAGCGACACTACTCTCAACGGATGAAATACTCAGAATTTACTCATGTTTAACCGATGCGCAAGAAAAAGCAGGCTTTTTAGGCGGTTTGCATCACACTAGAGACCTTAAGAACAGATACGACAGTACCACTATATGTCCTAAATGTGGGGGTAATTTAGTCAAGAGGGTATCAAATAGAGGGCAAAGAATTGGGAAGCCTTTTTTAGGATGTAGTAATTACCCACGGAGGTACAATCAAAAAGTGTGGAAATAATTAGTGGCGGCGAGTACCCTTTCTGTTAGTGATGAAAAAACAGAAGGAGGGT
>JBDRFO010000133.1:0-2205 GCA_043818655.1 Chloroflexota bacterium | reverse complement strand
ATTTACACATTGCGCTAACGGGTCTTTACAGAAATGGAATAGATCAGGAAGAAAGATAGTGGTTATCAGGTAGAATACTGTACCTAAAATGATGAGTTTCCACCAACTCAATTGAAGATTCATTCTTTTTTTAAAAACACTGGAAACCGTAATATAAACGCAATAATAGCCTAAGAGCAATCCATTAAAAAGGGGGTCGAACATATATAAGATAATCTCCGGCTTGTGAAGATGCTGTACTTCGTAAATATAGGTGCCGGCAAGAACAGCGATAAATGGTAAGTAACAAACAGAAACAATGATGAAAAACTTACGCCAAACCGAAACCCTGTCTTTATTAAACCGATTAAATAAAGTCATTACATACGGAAAAAACAATATGCCAAACCCCATCACTACAGAAACCGTAAGATATGTGCAGATTTTCATATTTTATTGACTTTGACACTCTAGCTTTTGCGCGGCATTTTCCAAGTATTTCTTTTCCGTCTCATGTGCAGGAATCTCAAAGGGACCCGGCCACCCTTTGTTTTTCAATTCCTGATCCCATTTGTAAAATAATCCCCACCCCAAAATCCGAAATCCCGGTTTACATTGTAATTTGTGAATATTCTCATGTTCTCTCATAGCCTGTTGTCTTTCAGGAATTAGATCATCAAATGCACTATAAAAAGTAGTTTTTGATCCCCAAAACCCGCAAAATGTTTCAGCATAGTTTTTCCATGTTGGATCGGTTGCCGGTTTATAATTTGGATCCTCGATCCATTTGGCGATAAGGGTATCTATTTTCTTTATACGCTCATCAATATTCTTACATTTGCTCTCACAATTTTTTTCTTTCGTCAGGAAGTAATCTTCTTTACAGCCGCAGTCCCCATTGGCTAAAAGAACCTGCCCTTCTTTATTGCATTTGCCGCAACCCGCTTCTTCGTATGTCTTTTTAAGGCCTTGAATCGCTTCTTCATATTTTTGTGTCGCCTCTGCTTTTGTCTTATCCGCGGAAGCATAGCACGCCTTGGCCAACTCAGGATACGGTGTCTGGCTGCACATAAGCCTTGTTTTCTCGTCGCTTTCCAGAAACCTTTTCCAATCAGCATCAGCATCCTTAATCCCCTGTTCTATCTTGGCGCACACTTCTTGCTGTGAAATTGTTTCATCGTCTTGAGATGTGCCGGGGGTATTATTTGATTCAGAGGCGGCCGGGGATTTGGCTGACGATGCGGATGCTGCATCGGCTGAAATCTTTGCTGGCGCGGCTGAGGCCAGGAGGATGGCAGACTGTTTTGTCGAGGCCGGATTTGATGTGTCTCCGGTTAGTTTTGTGCCACTCAGGCTAAATTCCGATGCAGTGTCTAACTTGGGGGTAGCTGGCTCGGCGGATTTGAGGTCGGTGACCTGGCCGCCTTTGCCCAATGCGGCCGTCTTGCCGGTTACAGTGGCGTCCTTTGACGGAGCCACGTTGAAATCGACGGCCTTAAGCTTGGCCGTGCCGTCGAACATACGGCTGTTGCTGTCGTACAGGTTCTTGAGCCTGGCCTTGGCGTTTCCGTCAAGTCCTTTATTTATGTCATTGATGTCCGGAGTTTCGCCTTTTGCGCAGGACTCTTTGGCTTTTTTGCGGGCGCCGGTCAGCAGTTCATCTTTTCTTTTTTTCCAATTGCAGTTTTTCTTGCAGGCCTTCAGGTCGGCGCCGGCCTTTGTGCTTTCCCCGTCCAGGAAATTTGTGATAGAGGAGCACAACTGGTCCATTACGCCGGCTTCGCAGCTTTGGGGCATGGCAATGACGGCGATTTGAGCTATCCGGCCCGGCACAATGGCGGCCGCGGAGGTTTGAGATCCAGCTATGGCGACTACGAGCCAAACCATGCGCACGGGCGCGACGGTCGCCTCGCACCGAGGAATGGAATAGAACGTAAGAAAAGAGGAGAGAAGAACCGTAACCAGGACCGATATCTTAAATCCAGCTTTCATCGCCGTGCCCCCGCAGGATACAAGCAAGCCTGCAACTCAATTATACACACTGGAACGGCGGAATACAAGGGGCGCTGCTGAAACCGGCTGTCCGACGGGCTTTCGAGTGCGGATTTCGGTCATGCCGAGGGCTTTCTCGGGCTGAAGGCGAGGGGCAGTTCGGTCCATGCCGAGGCCTATCGGAGCGAAGCGACGCTGAGCTTAAATTAGGCCCCCTTCGGGGGCAACTTTCCT
>JBDRFO010000132.1:0-2037 GCA_043818655.1 Chloroflexota bacterium | reverse complement strand
CACCGGTGTCAATGATGTTAATAAAATCCAGCGACGGATAGGTGGCATTCCCCGTCCAGGAAAAACGGAGCTTATCCTTAAAAAGGGCAAGGAACTCCTTTGCTTTTGCCCTGTCTTCTGCGGAGTCCAGGACTAAAGTTGCCTTGATAATCTGCTCATGCTGGCAGAGGTCGGCAAAGTCCACGGTGTTCGGCTTGAGACCAAAGAAGTTACGGCGAATTTCGGTTACCCACGGCTCTGTCTCCGGCTCGATGTAATAGCCGGATGGAGAGAAGAAATCAATGGTGTTAATCCCTTTTAGGTGGACATACTCCACCATCTGTTTCAGCAGACTTTCCTCAATTGACCTGGCGTATATTTGCTTCAAACCATCGGTGCTGTCCACCACGGCACCATCGGAAAAGATATGGTAACCATCCAGGGCAAGCCGCCTGATTACCTCACTGCAGGCTTGTTTTACCCTGCCGGTGCACAGGGAAACCACGATACCCTGACGGCGTACCTCATCAAGCGCCAGCTTGTCCTCTTCTGAAATCGTATTATTCCCGTTGAGCAGGGTACCATCGATATCAACGACAAACATTTTGTAGCTCATGAGTAGAAGTATATTTTATCTTCACTGGCAAGTCAACATTGTTGAAAAAACGAAAAGAATGTGCTATATTACTTTTTTATTCTTCTATAAGATACATCTCGCTGCCACCAGCAAAACCCATTTGTCATTTGAAAATGGGTGAAAATATTTTTACGGGGGGAAAGCCGTGGATACGAAGACCATATCAAGATTAACCAAAATTCTATCAGCATTTGAGGGAGAAGCGGGTGACCTTATCCCGATTCTTCAGGAAACCCAGAAGGAGTTTAGCTATCTGCCGAAAGAAGCAATGCGTCAAATTGCCCGCTTCCTGAAGCTGCCGGAAAGCACGGTGTACGGCGTCAGCACCTTTTACGCCCAGTTCAAGTTCACCCCGTCGGCAAAAAGAACCATCAAGGTCTGCAGTGGCACGGCATGTCATGTGCGGGGCAATGGCAGTATCCTCGCCGAGATAGAAAGAATCCTGGGTATCAAACCGGGCGAGACAACCGAAGACATGAGATACTCTCTGGAAACAATCGCCTGTTTTGGCTCATGCGCTCTTGCCCCGGTCGTCGTCGTGGATAAAACAGTCTACGGCCGCGTGACGCCGGAGAAGATGGCCGAGATTATTGGATAAAGGCGGAGATGAGAGGCATAATGAATTTTACAGAGATAAAAAGGTCCAGGGTCAGATGACAACAAGAAAAGTGATGGAGATTTTCGATGAGCGAAGCTAATCTCACCAGCAATAATCAGCGTACGATTAAGGTCTGTCATGGGACAGGCTGTGTCTCCGGGCAGGCAACTGAAATCAGTAAAGCTCTTGGGGCGGAGGTGGCAAGGCTGGGTCTCAGCGGGGTGAGTGTGGATTTCACCGGTTGTCATGGCTTCTGCCAGCAGGGTCCCATTGCCGTGGTTGAGCCAGAAGGCATCTTCTATACTCACATTAGTGTTGAGGATGTTCCGGAAATCGTTTGCTCACACCTGCGTGATGGTAAACCGGTAGAGCGCCTCTTTTATCACGACCCGGTTAGCGGCAAGGCAGTACCATGCTACAAAGACATCGACTTTTATAAAAAGCAGCAGCGGATTATCCTGCGGAACTGCGGTCATATTAACCCGGAGAGGATTGAAGACTACATTGCTTCAGGCGGTTACCAGGCCCTCAAAAAAGCCATATTTGAGATGACGCCTGAGGCGGTGATTGACGAGGTAAAACGTTCCGGTTTGCGGGGGCGGGGTGGTGCCGGCTTTCCCACCGGGCTTAAGTGGGAATTCTGTCGTAGGGAGTCAGGTAAGGTAAAGTATCTCATCTGCAACGCCGATGAAGGCGACCCCGGGGCTTTTATGGACCGCGCCATTCTAGAGGCTGACCCCAATGCTGTTATTGAAGGTATGGTGATTGCTGCCTATGCCATTGGGGCAACGGAGGGCTATATCTATGTCCGTGCCGAATACCC
>JBDRFO010000131.1:0-9280 GCA_043818655.1 Chloroflexota bacterium | reverse complement strand
CCTTGACCACTGGAGCAATACAATTGGTAGTGCAGGAGGCGTTTGACATAACGTTATGCTTATCGGGGGTATACTGGTCTTCGTTGACACCAAGGACAATGGTAATATCTTCATGTGTCGCTGGTGCTGAGATAATTACCTTTTTTGCCCCGCCCTTGATATGGGCAGCGGCTTTAGTGGCATCGGTGAAGACCCCGGTTGATTCAAGAACGATATCTACGCCGTTGTCACGCCAGGGTATCTTGGCCGGGTCTCGCTCCGCAAAGACCTTTATTTTTTTACCGTCAATGACAAGTGAGTCCCCATCAACCTTGACCTCACCGGGGTATTTCCCGTAGCTGCTGTCATACTTAAAGAGGTGGGCATTTGTTTTTGTGTCGGTCAGATCATTAACGGCGACCACCTCCATCTCATTTTTTCTCCGCTCCAGGGCAATGCGCAATGCCTGCCGACCAATGCGGCCAAAACCATTGATTCCAACCTTTGTTACCATTTTCTAGACCTCCTTTTTCATTTTTCAAATTATCCATCTTATGATACAGCAAGTTCGGTTGACCAATTGAGTTTGGCAAATCCAGGCCTGCTGAACTCTGGCTTTTTCAATTATCCATTTTGTGATAAGGTAAGTTCGGGTGACCGAACGGGTTTGCCAAGAATTGACTCTTTTTTATTGCTTTAAATTATTCTTATTATAATGATTATGATGCCGGAAGACCAAGCGACCGGCTGAGTTCGGCAAGACCAGGATCGCTTTCAATCATATCTCTCAGGCGTTTTATCTGGTGCGCATGTCTCAGCCGTATGTGTCCCAGTGTCTCATCTACCTTCCTGACTGCTTCCATAGTGCTGGTGTGTGCCAGGATAATGGGGACCTGCTGGATAGCGGCCTGTGTCAGCACGACGGAAGCCGGATAGTAGTTGCCCGTGAGAATAAGACACCTGGTATCGGTTTCAAGGGCTGCCAACTGGATATCAACACGGTCACCGCCGGTAAT
The DNA here is from genome assembly GCA_043818655.1 of Chloroflexota bacterium. Taxonomy (GTDB): domain Bacteria; phylum Chloroflexota; class Dehalococcoidia; order Dehalococcoidales; family JAZDNC01; genus JBDRFO01. The sequence continues at coordinate 8,285 of JBDRFO010000131.1, read as the reverse complement.
GACGGCTTTTTTCGGGATGCGACGGAAGTAGGTCAGTGCCTGCTCGGTATTCATGGCACCCACGCTGAAGTTTTCGATCAGGACACCCTCCGAATTGTTAACGTTTAGTATTTCACCATCCAGGATTTCTGCCAGTTCACTGACACTGATGGAGCATAAGAGGCTGTCCTCGGGGAGCATCCCGACAACCGGGATGCCGTAGCGTCCCATGACCCTCTGTATCTGTCCTTTTATTGTTGCGGTCATACTTTCGGGGATCCTGTTGACGATGATGCCGCTCAGGTGATCCTGCAGCCGATCCCTGGCGGATAAGATGCTATCCAGGTAAAGGTCTGGTTTGTAGTTCATGACGAGAAGCACCCGGCTGTCGATCAGTGAGGTGATGTGTTTCGCTGAGAGCCCAAGGGCGTAGCCCTGGGTCATATTCACAGCTCCCTCCAGTAGCATCAAATCTGCACCCGCGGAAAGCTTCCGGTATGCCTCAAGCACGGTGTCCTGCCACTGGTTTTCCGGTGCGTCCAGCATTTCCTCCCATTTATGCGGGCTTACGAGGACCGGTGACATCATTTCAGGCGGCTCTTCAATCTGCAGTTTCTCCCGCAGAAAGACGGCATCCCAGCTTACCGGTTTGCCCTCTATCATGGCGATCGTGCTCACTGGTTTCAGATACTTTACCCTGACGCCTTTCTCAATGTAGTGTAGTCCCATGGCAAGGCATATTGCCGTTTTGCCGGAGTAAGGCTCAAATGAAGCCAGGTATAGATTTATCATCTTATTCTCCCCTGCATAATTCTATCATACCGGTGCTGGTATGGATATTCTCATGCGGCAATCAATGGCGACCGCTCCCTTGCCTGCATTACCGACGATGAACGGATTGATATCAAGCTCCATAATCTCAGGAAAATCAATAACCATCTGTGAGAGCCTGAGCAAAGAGTTCACAATGGCGTCAATATCTGCCGGTTTTTCTCCCCTGACGCCGGTGAGGAGAGGGTACCCCTTTATGTCCTGTATCATATCGAGGGCATCCTGGGGACTGATTGGTGCCACCCGGAAACTCACGTCCTTGAGTACTTCAACGTAGATACCGCCCAGACCGAACATCAGCAGCGGCCCGAACTGGGCATCGCAGTTCATTCCCAGGATGACCTCCCTGCCTTTTACCAGTGCCTGGATGTCCACCCCAAGTATCTGGGCTTGCGGCAACAGGTGATGGGCATTTTCCATAATCTCCAGATAGGCGCTCCTGACCACTTCCGGTGATGCAAGTCCAACCTTAACCCCGCCGATATCTGTCTTGTGCAGGATGTCGGGAGAAGCAATCTTCATGACCACCGGGTAGCCGATTTTATCAGCGAATGCGGCTGCCTCTTTCGCGCTATGGGCCAGTTGCGACTTTGGTAGCGCCATTCCGTAAGCCTCAATTATCTGTCTTGCCTCGATATCGCTTAAAAGCTGTCTTTGCCTCTCCCTGGCTTGTTTTAAAATTGCCCTGGCAGTCTTCTTGTCTACGGGAAAGGTTATTGGGTCTTCGGTCTTCTTTTGCAGCCAGTTTCTTTGCTGGTTCATTGCCTTCAGACTTTCTACCGCACGCTCCGGGTAAGGGTAATTGGGAACATGGTGCCGGGTAAGTTTTTTAATCCCCGGAGCCACCGCCGGGCCGCCCATAAAGCTGGCAAGGACCGGTTTCTCCGATTTTTCGGCGGCAGCGATGATAATATCGGCTGTTTTCGCCACGTCAGTTACGGCTTGCGGTGTAAGCAGGATTAAAGCCCCGTCAACATTAGGGTCTTTCAGGACGATTCTCATCGCTGATTCATACCGGTCGGGGCCGGCATCACCGATCACATCTACCGGGTTATAATAACTTGCGGTGGGTGGCAGGGATGAGCGCAGGTTTTCGACCGTTTCGTTCGTGAACTGACTGAGCTTGAGCCCTGCCCTTTCGCAGGCATCGGACGCCATGATCCCGGGTCCGCCGGCATTGGTGACGATGGCGATTCTGTCTCCCTGGATAAGAGGTTGTTCGGCAAAGGCAAAGGCAAAGTCAACCATTTCCTCCATTGAGGATACCCTCAAGATTCCGGTCTGCCGGAAAATGGCATTATAGGCAGCGTCAAACCCGGCCAAGGTTCCGGTGTGGGAAGAAGCAGCACGGGAGCCGGCCTGTGTGCTGCCTGCCTTGACGATAATTAACGGTTTTATTCTGGTGATCGCCGCCGCCGCTTTCCGGAACCTGTCACCTTCCGTGATTCCCTCGAGATAGGCGATGACAACAGCCGTATTCTCATCGTCCTTCCACGATTCAATCAGGTCTGACTCATTGATATCAGCCTTGTTACCGAGGCTGACGAATCTGCTGAACCCGATGCCGCTTCCTTTTGACCAATCCAGTATTGCCTGGCAGATTGCCCCGGACTGGGACATAAAGGCGATATTACCCTTTTTTGCCATGCCAGAAGCAAAGCTGGCATTCAGGGATTTTGCCGTGTCAATGAAGCCGAGACAATTCGGGCCCAGGAGTCTGATATGATGCTGCCTGGCGCGTGCTCGTATTTCGTTTTCCAGGTGCAAACCTTCAGGTCCGGTCTCTTTAAAACCGGCAGAGATGATGACGGCACCCTTGACGCCCTTTTCGCCGCATTGATTGATGACTTCAGGGACAATCCTTGCCGGGACAACGATGATTGCCATCTCTACGGTACCTGGGATATCGGTCACACTGGAATAGCTTTGCAGACCCATTATTTCGGCGGCGTGCGGATTGACGGGATAAACATCGCCCTGATATTTATACTGGAGGATGTTCTTGAGGACAATGTATCCCAGTTTTTCCTGATCGGGTGATGCCCCGATGACAGCTACCGAATTGGGGCTGAAAAAAGTCGGATCTAACACCTATTCCATCCTCGGGCGCGCAGTTGCCCACTGCTCATGAATCATGTTTGATATAAATGTTAATTTCCGGGCAGTCATTTTATTATATAAGTTCATATGGCAGAAAAGCAATTCACCTGATGGCTGAAAGTGTCACGTTGAGACAAACTTACCTCCTTAATGTGGCACTACCTGCTGGTTTGTATCATCTTAGATTTATGTTACCAAGACCCGGAATGAGTAAAGGAATTAGTTTTTCGTAAAGTGGCAGCAGCGGAGTTCAAAAAAAGTTTTTCTGTGATTTAAGTCTTACGAAGACAGCGGCAAACGAGAGAGGGTAGCTGTCATTCTCAAACAAAATCGGAGGCAGAAAAGAGAATCGGGCTACTGGTTAATGGTAGCCCGATGTTATCTCTAATCTTGCTAAGGAATATGACCTTATCAATCTTGGAATTAGTCTTAAGTGAACTTCTTTACCATCAGGTTGGGAAGCCAGAGAGCGATCTGGGGGAAGAAGTAAACCATGAAAGCCCCAACCGTGTCCATGATGATATAAGGTATGATCCCTTTGTACATATCGGTAAGCATAATTTCCTTTGGTGCCAGAGGTTTCAGCAGGTAGACACCCGGAGCCATTGGTGGTGTCAGGTAAGCAACCTGGCCCATCATGGTGAAGAGCATGGCAAACCACAGCTCATCAATCCCGTATTGTCGTAGAACCGGGGTAAAGATGGGGATGATGATGAGCAGGATGACCATGTTGCTCATCGCGAAGCCGAGGACGAAGTCCAGGGCTAACACGATAAAGATGGTCGCGCCGGCGCCAAGCCCCAGGGATTTCAGGTAAGCGCCGATAAAGTTACCGCCGCCGGAGCCAAGGAAAACAGCGGTGAAGAAGTTGGCACCGATCATCATGGCACCAATCATGGAAGCAGCGCGGTAGCTTGTCGTCAGGCAGCGGGAAAGTTTAGCCCAGCTCATCTTCTTGTAGACGATGGACATGAGCAGAGCGCCCAGGGCGCCCACACCAGCGGCCTCAGTGGGTGTCGCGATACCGAGGAAGAGTGTCCCGACAACGGCAAAGATGAGGAAAAGTACCGGGACAACACCAACAAAAAAGACCTTGAGGCTTGCCCAGATATTAACACCACGATCTTCTGGCAGGGCAGAAGGTGCCATCCATGGCATAAAGTAGGAGGTAAGAAGGATGAAAGCAACGAAAAGGCCCGAGAGCAACAGTCCGGGAAGATAAGCGGCATAGTACAGTTTGCCCACGGACATTTCGGTGTAGATGCTGTACATGATTAACATGCTGCTGGGGGGAATGATGGTACCCAGCGTGCCTGACGCAGAAATAACAGAAGTGGCAAAACCGATATCATACTTTCTCTTAAGCATAACGGGTAAGGCAACAAGTGCCATGGTTGCTACCGGTCCGGCAGCAACACCGGTGCAGGCGGCAAGCAGGGTGCAGATGGCGCAAACGGCGATACAAAGCCCGCCTCGTACCGGACCAAAAAGCTTGTATATCCCGTCAAAAAGCATTTCCGCCACACCGCTACCTCCAAGGAAGGAACCCATCAGGACGAACATGGGAATAGCCACGAATTCCGGACGGGTCATGAAACTGAAGGCGCGGATGCAGGAGGTGGCTAAAGCGCTCCACCCGTAGAAGGAAAGACCATAGAAAATACCCACGCCGCCCATGGCAGCAAAAAACGGTGCCCCAGTTGCCATAAAGAGAAGCATGACGGGGATCATGGTTAGAGCTAGTGCTCCCCTAGTTGTCATTTTTCACCTCACTTCGGATAGTTAGTATCATCTCAGACTATCTCTCCTTTAGCCACTCTTCATCACCATTTCGAAACGTGATGAAGTCTTTGACCGCCTCTGATATCCCCGTGACGAAAAGCAGGAAGTAAGCTACTGCCAGCAGGGTCTTCATGGGGTAAATCGGAGGCGCCCAGAGGGTTTTATCATTCTCGAGAATCGCCCAGGCTCTCATGGCCATCAGCACCTGGCTCCAAAAAATGGCGAATACTGTGGGCGCGTAGAATATGACGTAGTTGCAGAACTCAAGAAGCCTTGCATGTGGCAGGGACAGGTTGACCATGATGATATCAATCGTAACATGGCCCCGCACGATGAGGGTATAGCTGGCAGCGAACATCAGCGCTGTCCCGTATATCTGGCTCCTCATGTCAATACCCCAGATGATGGGGCTGTGAAAAACATATCTCATGACTACTTCGAAGGTAACGAGGCCCATGATGATCAGACCGGCATATTTAAACGGGCGCTGCAACGTGATGGAAATGTTATCCATAACCAATGTCCACTTGCCAAGCGCATGCCATATTTTGTTCCCTCGTTTATCCAACATATGAAACCCACCTCACTTTATAGAATCCTCCTTCCCTTTATTCAAGGTTCCCAGGGCTCCTGTCACCAGGAGCCCTGGGGGATATCCTCAGTACTAACCAGGGTTAATGGGTAAAGTAGCTATTATTGGATGTCCTCATAGTTGGGTGTCTGGAGCTTAAAGTAGGGTCGGATGTACGCGAAAACTTCTTGCAGGACATCCCAGCCCTTCTTGAACTCAGCATCCTTTGCTGCGATTTCGTCTGCCAATCTCCATGAGGCATTGACCCATGCCCTCTGGCAGTCCTCGTTCTGGGTAATCGTCTGGACGCCGGCGGCTTTCATTGCATTAAAAGCCTCCGTATCATTGTTTACCCTGTAGGCATAGTTATGCATGGCGTACTTCTGGCAGAGCTGCTGGAATAACATTTGGATGTCTCCGGGAAGCAAGTTCCACTTGTCCGTGTTGACGAGAAGGCTGCCGGTGCGCATCGTCGCTTGCATGCCGGGGAAGCCCGCGTACTTGCCAACCTTATCGAGTCCGAGAAGGGCATTTTCTGACGGACTGCCGGCGAAAGCGGCATCAATCGCGCCTTTCTCCAGTGCGGCATAAATATCGCCTTCCGCTTCGTCAGAGACAACGGCGCCAAACTCTGGCTCGGCAAGAACCTTGGCCGCCCAGCCGGTCGCCCTGACCTTGACCCCTTTGTAGTCTGTATTGGATACCAGGGGTTTATTGGAAATATAGTCCTGCAGGGGGGCACCGAGGTCCCAGAATAACCATATGCAGTTGTACTTGGCGAAGACATCATTGGCCATTTGCCAGCCACCACCCATTTTCGCCCATGTATCCTCAATGAGCCAGGTGATTGCTTCGTCAACGGTCATGCCGCCGGTGATGTTGCCAACGAGGTAGAAACGGGGGTCTCTTTCTCCCCAGAGACTGTCAGTACTGGTACCGACATCAATCGTACCGTCACCTACTTTGTCCAGGATTTCCAGGTTGCCGCAGACGGTTCCCTGGGGCAGGACTTCCAGCTCGAGACGGCCATTACTGCCTATCTGGAGGTCTTTGGCAAGATCCTCAGCCACAAAGTACAGCGGATTATCCGCTGCCAGGTTGTGCTGCCAGCGGAATTTTATGACGTCGCTGGCGGGGGGTACGGTTGGTTGTGTTGTCGCGGTGGGACTGGCACCTCCACCACCCCCTCCGCAACCGGGCAGAGAGCTGAGGGCCAGTGTCAGGATAAGTGTTAAGCCAATAATAACGGACAATACTTTCTTTTTCACTTTATTCCTCCTACCTCAGCTCTTTCTTCATTTCTGACCACTTGAAGACACCAATCGTGGTCATTTTCTTCCCCATCATGGGGGTTTGAATGGTCAGGTAAGCCCTGATATTGTTAATGAATGCCTTCTCCCTCTCCCACTCTTCCTTGAAGCGCTCACTCTTTTCGGCCATTCTGTCGGCGATTCTCCATGAGACATCCCGCCATGTTCTCTGGCAAGCCGGGGACTCTCTTACCATGATGTTGCCGTTTGCTTCAAGCTTATCCATGGCGTATGCGCATGAGATCCAGTTGTAAGCGTTGTTCCTTAAAACCTTGGCATTGCAGATTACTTCAAGAATCTTGTGCATATCGGGGGGCAGCGAATTCCATTTCTTGATGTTGATGAGCTGGCTGCCTGTCTGTGAAAACTGGTGCATGCCGGGGAAGCCGCCATATTTGCAGACCTCGTGCAGGGCGTTGTTCATGTTGCTGAACACGTTGCCGAGTTCGCAGGCATCGATAACACCCGTTTGCAGGGCGCTATAGACATCGGCGGCGGGGAGAACGATACCGGAAGCACCAAACTCTGGTTCCGCCATACAATAACCTGTCCAACCAACACCGCGGAAGTTAAGCCCTTTGTAGTCTGAAGCCTCGACAATGAGCTTGTTGGAGACGTATTCCTGCTCGGTAACGGATTCGCTCCAGTAGAGAGACTTGACGCCGAATTTGTCGAACAATCCTGCTCGCGCCGCCTCACCGCCGGTTCTGGGATCAAAACGATAGGCGATGCATTCGTCGAAAGTGAAATGGGCCGCAATCATACCTGTGATGTTAAATCGGGTATCCCTACCCTGCCAGTAACAGTCTCAGCTGCCGGCCATTTCGCAGGCGCCTGTCATCGTGGCGTCCAGGGTTTCGAAGGAAGTACACAGCGAGTTTGTGGGGAGCAGGTCAACATACATACGACCACCTGACATCGTATAGATGTTGTTGCAAAATTCCTCGGAGAGCCAGTAGCTGGTGTTGCTCGCTGTAACACCGCTTTGATAGCGCCAGTGCCAGATCGGGCCTTCCGCACCGACACCACCGGGCAATGTGGCTGCTGGCTTTGCACTGGCAATGGGACTGAAAGCCAGTGTCAAAACGAGTACCAAACCGATGAGAACAAGTAATACCTTTTTCTTCAATTTGCACCCCTCCTAATTCTGATAATTTTTTGCTGATGACGGACCGTTCCTGCATCGTATCTCTTTTGCTGATGACGGACCGTTCCTGCATCGCGTATTTTTCACGGGTACTGGGTCGCTCCTACATAGTATCATATAAACCTCCCTTCCCTAATTATTCACCGCACCACCCGCAGAGCAATTTCTATGTGTAAGTAATTTGTGCCGAAACCCCTGGAGTAACAATAGAAGCCCACACACATATTACTGTGGGCTTCATGTTAAACAGCTGTTAATCCTGTTCATCAGTTGCCAGGCATTTATTAACCGCATTTATTTCTTCCTGAATCTGGAGCATTCCAGAATAATAATCGTAATTAGGTTCCTATAGTGACTTTACACAACTCCTTAATTGTAACAGTGAATCCAAAGCAGACTCCAGACTTCGTTGCTATTATAACAATAGCCATGCAACTTGTCAACACAATTAATTGACAGTTTTCAAACTATGAAATATAATGCATGGTTGAGAAAATAGGTATAAAATGCTGGGTAAGTAAGTATAAGTTTACTTCAGAGGAGAGACAATGAACAGTGAACTGGA
>JBDRFO010000130.1:0-4200 GCA_043818655.1 Chloroflexota bacterium | reverse complement strand
GACATACCGATAAAGCTGGGGCAAACCGGGAAATTAATCAGGGAAACTGGAGATTCAAAATGGCAGAGAATATTGCGACCAGGTATCTTATCATCGGTAACTCGGCAGGGGGCATCTCCGCCGCTGCGGCGATACGGGAGGTGGATCAGACCGGGCGGATTACGATTGTATCCGACGAACCTTATGCTGTCTATTCCCGTCCGCTCATTGCCGATTACCTTGCCGGGAAACGTGGTATCGATGACATCTCTTACCGTGCTGCCGGTCTTCACGAGGGGGACAACATCCTGACATTATCCGGAAAACATGCGGTAAAACTGGATTCGGCGGGGCATCAGGTTAGCCTTGCGAACGGGGATAGCATTACCTGGGAGAAGTTGCTGCTTGCGACCGGCGGCGTGCCGATCGTCCCGGCGATGCCGGGCAGAGAGAGGAAAGGCGTCTTCACCTTTACCACCCTTGATAATGCCCGGAACATCCGGAGCTATCTTGATCACGAGATGAATGGGATTATGCGGGAACAGGTTGTGGTGGTGATTGGTGGTGGACTGATTGGTATGAGTGTCAGTGAGGCGCTGACAGAATGCGGCATCCGTGTGGTCGTCGTTGAGATGAAAGACTATCTTCTGAACACGATCCTTGACGCTGAGTCCGGCGGCATCGCTGCCGCTGCCGTGAAAAGCGCCGGGGTCAGGATTGTCACCGGGCACACGGTCTCCGTGATTAATGGCGAAACGGACGGAGCGGTAAGCAGCGTTACCCTTGATGACGGCAGCCGTATCTCCTGCCGGATGGTGGTCGTGGCGATCGGGGTGCGGCCGAATACCGCGCTTGTCGCCGGGACAGCGATTAAAACCGACCGCGGCATCCTGGTTGACCGCCACATGGCCACCAGTATTCCCGGTATCTATGCCTGCGGGGATGTTGCCCAGGCTTATGATTTTGTCCTGGGTAGCGAACGTCTGAGTCCGGTTTGGCCCAATGCCTGTCTGGGAGGCAGGACAGCCGGGCTTAATATGGCCGGTATGGATGTGGCATACCCCGGCGGTACCCCCATGAACTCCATCAAGTACTTCGGGCTGGAGATGGCCACGGCAGGGGTCGTCAATCCGGCTGACGATAGCTATGAAATTGTGAAGGGGACAGGCAAGAATGTCTTCCGCAAGCTTGTCCTGAAGGAAGGGCGCATCTGCGGCATGGTCTTTGCCGGTAACGTGGAGAAATGCGGCGTCATCTTCGGGCTAATGAAGGATAAGGCAGTCGTCAGTGGCTATCAGGGCCTTCTTGTTGCGGAGGAACTGAACATGGCTGCCCTGCCTGAAGAAATATGGCAGACGAAGATCAGGTTGCCTGCCTGAAGACACGGGGAATACACTGAACTGGAGGTTATGATGAAAGACTTAAAAAAAATTAACAATCCTTATGGCGATACGAAGGTCATTGACGCCTGCTCTCTGTTTGGGGTGATGGACACGGCGGGGAAGAGGTTTGCCGGTGACGGCGTGATCCGGGCGATCGCCAATATGCATGACCGTGGGAACGGTCTTGGCGGGGGATTCGCAATCTACGGGCTTTATCCGGATGATGCTGACCTGTATGCCTTTCATATCATGTACCTGAGCCGCGAAGGACGGCAGGAGACGGAGGCATTTCTGGCGGACCGGTTTGATCTTGTGCGCAGCGAAGAGGTGCCCACCCGTGCCGCCGAGAAAATTACCGGTGCGCCTCTGGTGAGGCGGTACTTCCTGAATGTCGGTGACCATAAGCCGGAGGATGTTTCCGAAGATGATTATGTCGTTGGCATGGTGATGGAGATCAACACGAAACTCAGGGATTCCTTTGTCTTCTCCAGCGGTAAGGACATGGCTGTCTTTAAAGGGGTTGGCTATCCTGAGGATATCGCCGAGTTTTTCTGCCTTGAGCAGTACCAGGGCTATCTCTGGACGGCACACGGGCGTTTCCCGACCAATACGCCGGGCTGGTGGGGTGGGGCACACCCATTCAGCCTTCTTGACTGGACGGTGGTGCATAACGGTGAGATTTCTTCCTATGGCATCAACCGCCGCTACCTTGAGCAGTTTGGTTACCGCTGCACGATGCAAACGGATACCGAGGTGATTGCCTATGCGGTTGATTTGCTCATCAGAAAACATAGGCTGCCCCTGGAGATTGCGGCAAAGGTGCTGGCACCGCCCCTCTGGTCGGAGATTGAACGGCTTCCCCCTCATGAGGGGGATCTTTTCCGAACGCTGCGCCAGGTATACGGCAGTCTTCTCCTGAACGGGCCTTTCACTGTTATAATCGCCCACCAGGGAGAGATGATCGGGCTTACCGACCGTATCCGTCTCCGGCCCCTTACATGTGGTATCAGGGGCAGTATGCTGTATCTCTCGTCGGAGGAGTCGGCAATCAGGCTTATCGCCCCCGATGTTGACCGGACATGGGTGCCGATGGGCGGCGAACCGATAATTGCCCGTCTTGGGAAACCCCTGCAGCCAGCAGGGAGAGAAGCGCTGCCGGAGACAGGAATCGCTGCCGGGATAAAGGGATAGAGCGATTAACAGGGAATCCCGGGTTGTGACGCAGAAAATGGCTGCGGGGAAAAAGAATCACCCGTGGATGTAAAAAGGATAAGACAATGAAAACATATATACCGCCGAAGTTTTACGTAGAAAGAGATGACAAACGCTGCATCAGGTGTCAGGTGTGTGTCAACCAGTGCACTTTTGAGACCCACTACTATGATGCGGAAGATGATGTTGTTAGAAGCCGTGAGGAGAACTGTGTCGGCTGCCACCGCTGCGTCCTCTTCTGTCCGGCACGGGCGCTCAACATCAAAGAGCGTCCGCTGGGCTACCGGGAGAACCACAATTTTCGTCCTGAGGTAATCGAGGATATTACGAAACAGGCAGAGACGGGGGGCGTGCTTCTCACCGGCATGGGTAACGATAAGGACTATACAATTTACTGGGACCACCTGGTCCTGAATGCCAGCCAGGTAACCAATCCGTCCATTGACCCGCTGCGCGAGCCGATGGAGCTAACAACCTATCTTGGCAGGAAACCGGACAGGGTGGAGATTGATCCGGAGAATAATACGCTTGAGACGGAGCTTGCCCCACTGGTCAAACTGGATGTGCCGGTCATGTTTGCCGCCATGTCCTACGGTGCGGTGAGCCTGAACGTGCAGCACTCGCTGGCGCGGGCGGCAAAGGAAATGGGCACGCTGTGGGATACCGGCGAGGGCTGACTGCACAAGAGCCTGTATCCTTACGGGGACAACACTACTGTGCAGGTTGCGTCAGGACGCTTCGGTGTTGACGCTGACTATCTCAATGCGGCACGGGTGGTTGAAATCAAGATCGGGCAGGGGGCAAAGCCGGGTATTGGCGGACACCTGCCGGGAGAGAAGGTCTCCGCCGATGTCGCCCTGACAAGGATGATTCCTCAAGGAACGGATGCCCTGTCGCCGGCGCCCCAGCATGATATTTACTCCATAGAAGACCTTGCCCAGCTGATTTATGCCATCAAAGAGGCAACGAATTACACCAAGCCGGTATCGGTGAAGATTGCGGCGGTGCATAACGTCGCGGCAATTGCCAGCGGCATGGTGCGCGCCGGGGCGGATATTATTGTCATTGATGGTATCAGGGGCGCAACCGGTGCCGCCCCCAAGATTATGCGGAATTATGTCGGCATCCCGATTGAGCTGGCACTTGCCGCTGTGGACAGTCGTCTGAGGCAGGAAGGTATCAGGAACCGGGCATCAATTGTTGTTTCCGGTGGCATCAGATGTGGCGGCGACGTGGCGAAAGCGATTGCCCTTGGTGCTGATGCGGTGAATATCGGCACCGCGGCGCTCGTTGCCCTGGGCTGTCAGCTCTGCCAGCAGTGCCACACCGGTAAGTGCACGTGGGGTATCTGCACCTCAAACCTTGACCTCACCAAGAGGATCAACCCGGATATCGGGGCGCAGCGGCTGGCGAATCTGCTCCGCGGCTGGAGCCTTGAGCTTAAAGACGTGCTTGGCGGGCTGGGGGTCAATGCCCTCGAAAGCCTGCGCGGTAACAGGCTGCATCTCCGGGGTATCGGTCTTACCGATACCGAGCTTGAAATTCTGGGTGTCGAAATGGCAGGTAAATAAGATGATGAACGAAACAAGAGAAGTAAATCAGACAGCAAAAATAGATGCTGACGGCA
>JBDRFO010000129.1:0-3489 GCA_043818655.1 Chloroflexota bacterium | reverse complement strand
CTCACCAGGGCTGTCGACTTCTGAATAAAAGGTGGCACTAAATTTGCACTACTTTTAAGTCTGTGTGAGATAAACCAAGAAGCTTTTTAGATGATTTTCGTCTTTTATTTTTAGTGCTCTGGATTCAAATCCGCTCGGTGGACTGTCGCGGTCCCCTGAGCCAATGGGATAATCCGGAACAACTTTTATGGGACTAGGTGTAATGACTCACAATTCCATTCTCGTCGTTGAACACAACACTGCCTATCGCAACTTGATCGCCGCCACAGTGAGCAGACTGGGTTATCTATGTCACACGGCCTCCGATGTAACGTTGGCTTTAGGCCTTCTTGATAATCACCACTTTTCCGTCATTATTTCAGACATACGATGGGAAATGGACAACGGGACCGGAATCTTACCCCGCGTTTGCAGCATCATCCCTGAGGCCCCCGTTGTCATTATGACGGGTTACAGCGATGACTATTCCTTTGATCGCGTGTTCGGCGCCGGCGCACGGGAATTCATAAAGAAGCCCTTCACTACCGAAGAGCTGGAAAACCGACTCAAACGAATTTTTCATGAAATCAGGTTGATCAAGGAGAATGAGCGCCTTCAACAAAAACAGGCTGAACTGAATGAACAGCTGAAGACGCTCCTTTCAGTGGCCACTGACCTGACCGGCGAACTTGATTTCGAACGTCTTTTTCCGCTCATTATCGGTAAGATAACAGAGGCTATGTCCGCAGAAAGGACCAGCCTCTATATGATAGACTGGGAACGGAGGGAACTCTGGACCCGCGTCTCGGAAGGCATTGCCCCCATCAGATTGAAACTGGGTCTCGGGATCAGCGGCCGGGTGGCTGAAACCGGAGAAGTCATCTGTGTCAAGGATGCCTGGGAACTCCCCTATTTCAACCGGGACTATGACAGACAGCACAAGTTTCGAACACGAGCCGTCCTCTGTATGCCTATCTCCAACCGCATGGGAGAGAGGTTTGCCGTCATTCAGGTCATCAACAAGCGAGACCAGACCCATTTCACCGAAAAAGACAAGGTGTTATTGAGCGGATTGGCCTCCCAGGTCGGTGTCGCCCTCGAGAATGCACTCCTTTATGATGAAATCCGATTGTTTTTTGAGGGTTTCATTCGGACGCTGTCCGCGGTGGTCGATGCCCGGCATCCCCTGACGGCGGGACATTCACAACGCGTAACGGAATACTCCCTGATGATAGCCGAGCAGATGAACCTGGATCCGTCCAGAAGGGAGGTATTAAAGATCGCCGCCCTGCTGCACGATATCGGAAAGATCGGTATCAGGGATGAGATCCTGTTAAAGAACGGGCGCTTTACACCTGAGGAGCGTGCCGAGATGAACACTCATCCCACAAAGACCAAAGAAATCCTGGAGAAATTCAGATTTCCAAAGGCGATGCGTGAGATTCCGGACATTGCATTGTATCACCACGAGAAGGTCAACGGGACGGGATATCCCCATGGTCTCAAGGGCGACAAGATGCCTTTAGAGTCAAGGATTATGGCGGTAGCCGATGTGTTCGACGCGTTGACCTCCCCCCGGGATTACCCCAAATACACGCGCGATGAAACATTTGATTGTGAACGCATGCCGCTGGACAAAGTGATTTCCATCCTTGAGCGTGACTCCGGCAGCCATTTTGACCCCATGGTTGTAGAGACCTTTATGCGTTGTCTCCCACAGGTACTTTTCCAATTTCGAGGAGGGCACTTTCCACCGGAGTATGTGGATGACACGATTAAAAAGATGGCCCCGGAATTGCTGACAAGCATTGACGCAGCCAAATGAAGAAACGAGGACGGTCAAGGCATATCCACGGGACCGCCCTTTAGGCCGTTACAGGACTCTTCCCTCAAGACACGATCATCCAACACTTCCATCAAAAAATCCTTCACGGGTCTATGGGGTCATGGAGTCATCATCACTGAGACATAGACTCCTCCATTTCCGAGAATAGACCTGTTCCTTCGGTTCGAGTGACATAGGACGGAGGCTTGAAGGTGAAGGATGAGATGATGATGAGATGAGATGATAAGAAGTCCCTTTTTTGGGGGTGGAGTTTAGGTGATTTCCTGAATTCGTCTCCCAATTTGAAAAGTCAGGATTGGTGATCCTCCGGGTAAACCTCTGGATACTCGGTGTCTACATAAAGCCATATATCGGACGTGGGGAGCTGAGACACGGAATAATCGATGCTGTATTCGGGAAACTTTGACGGCCCCATGGCTCCGGGTGGAGGTCGGGGCTCAACCCGCCATAATCCAATTACCTATGTCTCCCTCATTACTTCGTGCCAAGGACACCCACTGCCCCCTGGGCCGCCCCACGAAACTCCTCTAAAAAACAAAAGCGGTTAAAAGAATAAGTCCTTCACCCGCCTCGCTATTCCTTGCTTTCAGAAGTTTTTTATTTTTTTGTGTACGTCCCCTATTCCAGCAGCCAAAAAGCTCCAGGCCCACTTTGAAGAGGCCCACATGATCTTTAAGCATATCTACGTAAGATATCGCCTGATCGTAGGAGGGTAAATCTAAGGGAAAGATTATATACTCTTTGGGGCTTTTCATGTTACACCTCGCAGCAATTCGGTATTCGTACTACCCTAGTAAATTACTTCCGGATGGTAGCGGATATCTGAGACATCGGTCATGAGAGCCTCAGGAAAAAATCGTGGACACAGGCATTAAAAGAATCTATAGTCGTAGACCCCAAATCCGAGCCACCGTAGCTCAGATGGCAGAGCACCTCACTCGTAATGAGGATGTCTCCGGTTCGATTCCGGACGGTGGCTCCAGTGAAATCAAAAAAAGTCTGATCATTTCAACATGTCCAATGGACTTAAAACAACGGATATGTCCTTTTCCATGACATGGGTGTAAATTTCGGTTGTTTTGACATCGGCGTGACCCATCACCTCCTGAACGACTCGGATGTTAACACCATTTTCGAGCAAATGCGTAGCAAAACAGTGCCTAAAAGTATGGCAGCTTACCCGTTTGGTGATCCCTGTTTTATCGACCGCTGCCTTTACTGCCTTTTGCAAGCCGGACTCAAGCACATGGTGACGTCTTAAAACACCGGTACGCGGATCACGGCTTAGGGCTTTTGACGGGAAGACATACTGCCAGCGGAATTCTTTGGCCGCAGCAGGATATTTTTTGGGCAGGGCGCCAGGCATATAAACTTCGCCTTGCCGTCGAGCCAAATCCTCATCATGGAGGAGTTTGATCTTTTCCAGGTGCTGGCGCATTTCATCCTGAACAATTTTGGGAAATATGGTAACACGGTCTTTATCGCCTTTAGCTGCACGCACATAGACGCGGTTGCGTTCAAAGTCAAGATCATGAACCCTGAGCCGTACACATTCCATTAGCCGCAAGCCGCAGCCGTAAAGGAGTTTAGCCATCAACAGGTGGTTCCCCCGCATTTGAGCAAGCACCCGCTGCACTTCAGCCTTAGTCATGACCACCGGAGGC
>JBDRFO010000128.1:0-3152 GCA_043818655.1 Chloroflexota bacterium | reverse complement strand
ATTGACGGCAGGGAGTTTAATGGTCTTGTGATGGGAAATCGTGACCCCGTTGTGCTGCCGGTCTCCGAGATTGTCTATCAGTTGCCACTGGGGGTTCCTCGAATCCTTACCTATGCTGCCAAATGGGAAGAATCGAGTCCTTATTACCGGGGGACGAAGGCACGGTGCCCGGCAGTGCTGCCCATTGGGGAAATAGAGCAGATAAACAAAATCCTCCTTGCTGTTTTTCGTCTGACAGGATGTCGCGGATACGCCAGGGTAGACGTCAGGCAGGGAAGCGACGGAGGATTCCGGGTCATTGACATCAATCCCAATCCGGACATCTCCCCCGGCGCAGGGGCAAGTTTGCAGGCAAAGGTTGCCGGGATGACCTATACCCGGTTTATCGAAAGGATTATCAAGCTGGCAGCGGCGCAGGACAGCCCTTAAGCAGGGTGTGAGAAGGCTTTTTTTAAGATAAATATTGCCTGCATGATTCATGTGGTTTTTTAGAATGATGCCCCTGTCAGGGAGGGAGCTTGGTGAGACCTGTTATCAGGAAAATGACCGGAAATGATAGAGAGGCTGTTGTGAACATCCTCAGAGCGACCGTGGAGTTTAATGAGCTTGATTTTGCTATTGCGCTGGAGGTTATTGACAGCTATCTCGAAGACCCCGAAGGCTCCGGGTATGATATCCGGGTGGCTGAGGTGGATGGGGGGGTTGCCGGTTATATCGCCTGCGGGGCGACGCCGCTTACGGTCGGCACCTGGGATATCTACTGGATAGCGGTGGCGCCGGAATTAAAGGGGAAAGGCACAGGTACGGCGCTGCTTGCCTCAACTGAAGAGAGCATCGGGAAAGCAAAGGGTCGCCTGGTGCTGATTGAGACGTCGGGTAAACCGGAATACGAGGATACCAGACGCTTTTACAAGAAACGCGGTTACCGGGAGGTCAGCCGCATCAGGGATTATTATGCTGTCGGTGATGATAAGATAATTCTGGAGAAGCGTTTCCGGTAAAATAACCGGCTTTACACCCTGATATTCAGGATACCAGTCTGTTCCGGAGAACAGGAAAAGATATATCAGGTAAGTGATGTGAAAAGAATTAATCACAAAGATAAAATATATTCTGACCGGAATTGTTTTTGCCGGTGGTTTTTGCGGCCTGTCTCTGTAATTTGACATGGCTGTTTTTTCCGTCATAGGATTTGAATGAGGGATTAAATTTTTGGATTATTTACGGGAGGTGTCGTCATGGCGGTAAAGAATGTGGTTATCTACTCACTTCCTACCTGACCATACTGCCGGAGGGCAAAGCAGTACCTTTCGGAGAAAGGTATTACCTATACGGATTATGACGTGGCGCAGGATAAGGTAAAAGCAAAGGAGATGGTACAAAAATCGGGGCAGATGAGTGTTCCGGTTATCTTCGTGGATGAGGAGATGGTGATCGGGTTTAATCAGGCACGGCTGGAAGAACTGCTCGCCGGGTAGCTTGAAGTCATCCGGAAACGTAACATGCTGAAATAGCGCACGTTACATGCGCAGATTCAGGGAAATTAGTTTCTGGATAGTCTGTTTATTTTACTCCGGAGAATGCAGGCATTATCTTGTTGTCATGAAGACGAAGCGGAAAGAAGGCGATGGCATTCTCCATTTTCCCGGTTCAGTAGCCATCGTATCAGGAGGAGGGTGATATGTATGAACTGATGATAATTGGTGCCGGCCCTGCCGGTCTTGCGGCGGCGGTGTATGCGGCACGCAAGCGTTTGAATGCACTGCTGCTCAGCACTGATATTGGCGGGCAGCTCAATAACAACTGGGGGGTGGAAAATTACCTTGGCTTTCAGTTCATTACCGGCCCCGACCTGATTGACAAATTCCGCGCTCAGGTTGACCAGTTCCCGATTGAGCAAAAAATCGGCAGCAGGGTAGTTCGCCTGAGTCATGTTAACGGCGGGTTTGAGGCGGTAAGTGAATCGGAGGAAAGGTATCAGGCAAAGTCGGTGCTGCTGGCAACCGGCAAGAGACCGAAGCGGCTCAATGTGCCGGGAGAGGCGGAGTTTTCCGGTAAAGGCGTTGCCTACTGCACGATCTGTGATGGCCCGATCTTTGCCGGTCAGAGGGTCGCCGTGATCGGCGGCGGTAACTCGGCACTTGAGGCGACACTGGATATGGTCAAGATTGCCGAACATGTGGATTTAATCGCCCCATATTCGCTCGCCGGTGATGAGGTTCTTGTTGAAAAAGTGAAGGAAGCCAAAAACGTCACCGTTCGTGATTGCTGTAAGGTGGAGCGCATAGATGGTGATGGACTCGTGAAGAGTCTTTCCATGAGGGATACGAATACCGACAGGGTGACCGAGCTTCCCGTGAGCGGTATTTTTGTCGAAATCGGCCTTGAGCCAAGCTCTGAGATTGTCAGCGGTCTTCTTCAGGTCAATGAGAAAGGGGAGGTACCCGTGAACTGCAGCTCGGAGACTGCCGTGCCGGGACTCTTTGCGGCCGGGGATGTTACCGATGCCCCTGAGAAGCAGATCCTCGTTGCTGCCGGGGAAGGGGCAAAGGCACTCTTAAGGGCGCATCGGTATCTGAAGCGGCTGAAAGAATAGACTGGCGATTATATAATTGACACATGGTTGAACATCTTGATGCTTACTTGACGAGTTAGAATGGCGGTTTAATAACCGCGATAATCCGTATCTATTCAGGGATACACTCCTTAAACTTATTCAATCTGAGAATATCGAGTACAAGACTCTCATCTTCTAACATCACGTAATATTTCCCGAAGATTACTTAACCTGCTTTCAAGGCGTAGAGCAGCAGTAGACACCCCGGTGCTTACCCCGTCATAAAAGAAATAGGACGTAGTGCTAGTAAGCGTCTCTAATGGGAAGTCAGGTGCATAGTCTGGGAGATTACTATCAAGCCATTGCTGAGCATCGTTCTCCCATTGGGTCACTTTTTCCCCGGGAGCGTTATCGATTATTCCCACTTTATCTAAATCTAGTATCTCTCGGCGTAATGTATAGCCTCGTCGCAGATAGAGTCCTATCTGCCGAGTGTACCCTTTGTTTTTGTTAATATATCGAATCAAGAATATGGCTGCACCAACAGCAACCAGAAATAACAGTGCCGCTATTATAAAAGCCCCGATTGTTGCCC
>JBDRFO010000127.1:0-2124 GCA_043818655.1 Chloroflexota bacterium | reverse complement strand
CCCGGTCAAGGCGGTACCACTCCATCACATCACTGCCGCAGATGCCGCTGGCTTCTACGCGCACCAGCAGTTCTCCAGGGCCGATGCGTGGCAACGTCATCTCCTCTACCCTCACATCCCGGTTGTTATACCACATGGCGACGCGCATGATGGTTCTCTTTCAACCTCTCACTATTTCTCTCGTCTTAAATCCGCTATTCTAGGCTTTATGTAATCGTTAAATATTTTGTTAAGCGTTTGTTTGTCGTTGACTAGTATTTCGCCTGTCCGAGAGTCATCTGCCTTTTTGACATCAATGCTAAGGCATTGGTCCCCTAGGTTTTTCACGCTTAGTATGTGTTTTCCCTCGTAGCTTCCTGAAAACCCACCTGAATTGATCCCATGTAGCTTAACACCAAGTGCTTTCAATTGCTCCATGCAATTAGCATACAACTCCGCAACTGTCATTTTCCTCGGTATCGACCCTTCATTTTTCACGCTGTCGTATATCTCCTGTGCCTGTTCCGGCGTGGCATTCTCATGCACGATGGCGCGTATCGCTCTTATCATCGCTACCGGGAAATCATTCTGCCATATGTTTCTGCCCAGGTTCACCCCGATAGCACCCTTCTGCATGCCGTCATGGACGAACTTGAACACCTCAAGCTCCGTGTCTACCCGGGGTCCTCCGGCCATGACCACGGGAACGGGGCAACCCCTTACCACCTTATCAAAGTCCTCGCACCAGTAGGTCTTCACTACCCGGGCACCCAGTTCAGCCGCAATGCGGGAGCATAAAGCCAGGTAGCGGGCATCCCGCTTTTCCAGTTCCTTGCCAACGGCGGTAACTGCCATTACCGGGATTCCATACTTTTCGCCCTCGTCGACCAGCTTTGCCAGGTTCAGCAGCGATTCTTTTTCATATTCGGTGCCGACAAAGATAGAAATACCCATTGCCGCTGCATTGAGCCTGATGACCTCTTCTATGGAGGTGGTGATACCTTCATTGGCCAGGTCTTTCCCTACCATGCTGGTGCCGCCGGATACCCTGAGTATAATCGGCTTGGTGTTGTCCGGGTCTACCGACGAGCGCAGCACTCCTCTGGTGAGGAAGAAAGCGTCGGCGTAGGGGATAAGCGGCTCAATGGTTTTGCGCGGCTCTTCCAGTTTTCTGGTAGGGCCCTGAAAGTAGCCGTGGTCGACGGGTAAAAACAAGCAATGGCCATCAGGTTGAATTACCTGTGCCAGACGGTTTGCCATTCCCCATTCCATGTTAACAGTCCTCCCTTGCGTAATCATGATTGAACATATCTAATTTATGTGATAGGCCGTGGTTTGTCAAACTGTTTTCTGAGGTGACCCGTCCTCCTGACCCGCTTCTCCTTGATTAAGGGGATAGGATTATCTGTAAGGCACTTGACAATAAGCATATATTATGTTAAAACATCTTAATTTATACGGAGAAAGGGTGTCATACAGGTAAATCTCCTTCATTTCATATTTTAAAAAATTGAAAGGATGGGAAATATAAAATGGGAAGTACAAAGTTGAGCGACACGTTCAAGCTGATTGTCAGCATCGTTGCCTGCCAGTGTGCCGGGCTCATTGGTTCCATATTTACGGTAAGCGCAATACCCACATGGTATGCTGCCCTGCAGAAGCCGTCTTTTACCCCGCCCAACTGGCTGTTTGCCCCTGCCTGGATTACCCTTTATCTGCTTATGGGAATATCGGCGTTCTTTGTCTGGCGCAGAGGACTGGATAATCGTGAAGTAAGGGCGGCACTGATTATCTTTCTGATGCAGTTGCTTCTGAATGCTTTATGGTCAGCGGCTTTTTTCGGGCTGGAATCTCCCCTCTACGGACTAATGGTAATAGTGGCTTTATGGATTGCGATTCTTTTTACGATAGCCAAGTTCTTCAGGATAGCGTCCGTGGCTGGCTGGCTTCTTGTACCGTATATCCTGTGGGTAAGCTTCGCAACAGCCTTAAACATATCGATATTGATATTAAACTAGTAGCCTCAGAAGCAGACGCTCATTAGTTCTGGATAGCGGCTACTCTATTTTCTTGAACCGGCTGCGCGGCGCACCGCATATCGGGCACTTCTCGGGGGTTTCCCCCTCCACCGTGTTGCCGCAGACC
>JBDRFO010000126.1:0-13892 GCA_043818655.1 Chloroflexota bacterium | reverse complement strand
AATCTGGCTGGGGTGGACTTCAAAACGATTGGCCAGCTCTGCTATCGTCTCCTCACCTTTTAATGCCTCCAGGGCTACTCTGGCTTTGAATGATGGACTGTGCTTCCTGCGACTCTTTGTCATGTTCTGCTCCTCCTGTTTCTTCTTTTATTGTAGGAGCAAAATCCAACCTTAGCTACCTGTCCAAATTTCAGGGACCCCCTCATATAACCCATATCCTGTCTTGAGAACATGGT
This sequence comes from Chloroflexota bacterium, assembly GCA_043818655.1. GTDB lineage: Bacteria > Chloroflexota > Dehalococcoidia > Dehalococcoidales > JAZDNC01 > JBDRFO01. The sequence continues at coordinate 13,656 of JBDRFO010000126.1, read as the reverse complement.
CCACCTCGCAAAGAAAAATTGAAGGAATAACTTTGGTTTGGTATAGTAATTGTTGTTGATCCCATGTGCGGGTAAATTGTGGCAACTTAGGAACGAATGGAAGGAGGAATAACCATGTTCGGGTTCGGCAAGGGGAAAATCAATATCTCAATTCAAAGAACAAACTATACTCCTGGAGATACCATTTCCGGTAATGTTGCCCTGACGTTAAAGAAGCCTGTGAAAGCGAGAGAGGTAAGCATATCCTTAATCGGGGAGCAAAAGAACACAAAGGTTGGAGGTATGACAGGCAATCAGGGGATGTCAACAACCACGAAGCGCATCCGCATTTATGACTTCAAGCAGCAGCTGGATAGCGAAAAGGAATACAGTCAAGGGCATGAATATCACTTTGAGATGAAGATACCAGCAAATATTCTGAGCACGAGACCACAGATGCCGGAGCTGGAAGGCAAGCTGGGACAGGGTTTAAAGATCGCACAGGCAGCAGCGGCGATGACGGGCGCAATCCCCTTTCAACAAACCAAGTGGTATCTCCTGGCCAAACTAGATATTCCCGGGGGCTTGGATATTCAGAAAAAAGCCGACGTCACAATCGGATAAACCGAACTTTCTCATCGTCACGGTGCAGGAATCATACAAGCGAATTGTGCTCTCCACCGGGATCCGTTATTCTACAACTTATCTGGAAACGCACGTTTGGGGAGGGATATCCCTTAGCGGCCAGCTTCAGATTCTGACTTTCTGGATGGCTTCTAAGGCTACCTCTCCCTTGGCAGGATGATATTACCCATCTCCGGGTGGAGGCGCCTGAGTCGCCACTCGCGGATGCAGCGCATCGCTTCATCGTCGCTCAGGTCATGCCAGACCTGGTAAAAATCAGCCAGATAAAAATTTGAGGCGCTGCTGGTCACGCAGGTTACCAGTCCGTCGGTGACCTTCTCCACGTGGCTGACGGCGGCTTCCGATGCCACCGGCACGGCAACAATAATCTGCTTCGGGCGGCGGCTTTTGACCGATTCAATCGCCGCCAGCATGGTGTATCCTGAAGCCAGCCCGTCATCGGTGATGATGATGGTTTTCCCGCTGATGATGGAAAGCGGGCGGTTCCCGCGGTAGAGGAGGCTGCGCTTCCTGATATTTGCCGTCACCTGGGCAATCTGAAGGTTGATCTGCTCCCGTGTCATATTGAGACGTCTCACCAGCTCTTCGTTGAGAATGACTGTCCCGTCATCGGTGACTGCGCCGAACCCCATCTCCGGCATGAGGGGGATGGGGATTTTGCGGGAGATGATAATGTCCAGGTCGGCATCCAACTTCAGGGCTACCTCCATACCAAGGGGCAGACCCCCGTTGGGAATGGCAAGAACAATAACGGATTTTTCTTTATATTCGGTAAGCTTTACCGCAAGCTTAATCCCGGCATCACGCCGGTTCTCGAAAACAGCTTTTCGCCCGGGGTACTGCATCGGTCTCCTCTTATCCATTCTAGTCCGCGCTAATCTCTCTTATTCACTCATGTTACGCAATTTAGCCTTGTGAATCATCCGACTTCCAGCTTTATTTTGCGTAAAATGAGTATTCATTTTTCAGCACACAACGCTGGTTAGCGTCAGAAAAAAAAGCCCGGCATCCTGCGATTTATCCCATCAGTACTGTATCAGCGAGAATACGGGATAGCCCTTTATCTTTTCCCTTCCCTTCAGATCGGTGAGTTCAATCAGGAAGGCACACTCGACAATCTTTCCCTTTAGCTGCTCAACAAGGTTGATAACGGCACCCGCCGTGCCGCCGGTTGCGATCAGATCATCAACAATGACAACCTTCTGCCCCGGCTGGATGGCATCCTGATGTATCTCAAGTGTATCCGTTCCGTACTCAAGCTCGTAGGTGCACTGGTAGGTGCGCCAGGGAAGCTTGCCTTTCTTTCTGACCGGGATGATGCCGGCGCCAAGCTTGTAAGCCAGGGCGGCACCGATGATAAACCCTCTTGCCTCGATGCAAACGACCGCATCGATCCCTTTATCAAGGTAGCGGGCACCGATGGCGTCGATTACCTCTTTGAATTTCTCACCGTTTTGAATCAGGGTTGTAATGTCCCGGAAAAGGATTCCTTTCTTGGGAAAATCGGGGATACTCCGGCACAGGTCTTTCAGATCGGTCATCATTATTATTTTTTGCGCACACTCCTTACAGACTATCCGGAAACTGGTTTGCCGTCACTGAATTCCTCATTTCTTCAGTCTCCACGTGCCGTATTCCCGGATGATTTCGAAAAACACATCTCCCCGGCAGTATTTTAACCAGAGTGAACCGAAATACATCGCCCTGATTCAGTGCTTGCTTTCTCAGAATTATAGCCGCTATCCCGAATTATGTCCAGCACTGGTTTGACGGGATTTTGTCCGGCGAACACCCTTCGCCCGGCTGCCGGTGTATAATTAGGAGAAAGCGGCGCAAAGGGGAAACAGTCTGTTGGCTCATTTTCATCATGCCACATTGTTTTCGGGTGAATCGGGGATGGCGATTACCAGCCTGCCAACCATTGCCGCACAGAATTTGGTCGAGGTGAATGAAAAAAGTGGATATTATTGCGGGGAGAAACCCGGTTATTGAGGCACTGAGGTCCGGGCGGCCGATAAGCAAAATTCTTCTTGCCAGGAATATCGAAAGGCATAGTGTCATTGCGGAAATAATGCATCTGTCCGGGGAGAGGGGGATTCCGGTGGAACATGTGGAAAGAAACATCCTGGACAGACAGAGTATGATTTCTCATCATCAGGGGGTAATTGCCTTTGCCGCGGCGAAAGAATATGTCCACTTGGATGACCTGTTTGCCGTCTCTAGGGAAAGGAATGAGCCTCCTTTTTACATCATTCTTGACGGTATTGAAGACCCGCAGAATCTGGGGGCAATTCTGCGCACGGCTGATGCGACGGGGGCACACGGCGTTGTCGTGCGCTCGCGCCGCGCGGTGGGACTCACGCCGGTGGTGGTTAAGGCATCAGCCGGTGCGGTAGAGTATGTGCCGGTGGCAAGGGTGGTGAATATCGCTCAGGCGATTGAAGTAATCAAGAAAAATGGCATCTGGGTTACTGGCATCGACCGGGACGGGACGGTGGACTATGAGAAAGTGGATTTCAAACCGGGGGCGGCAATTGTTATTGGGAGTGAAGGGGAGGGGTTATCGGCGCTGGTCAGGAAGAGGTGCGATATGCTCGCTGCCATCCCGATGAAGGGTAAGATTGCTTCGCTGAACGCCTCCATCGCCGCTGCCGTCGTGATGTACGAGGTCTTCAGGCAGCGGCGATTTTCAGGCAGCAAGGGTTCCTGATTGATGAGATGACTGCAGAAAGGGAGGGATAACTTTTAATGTCATTGCGAGCGTAAGCGAAGCAATCCGTCTGACATACCCAGATTTTTCAATTCATCCGGCGATTCAGTCTCATGAGATAAGCCGCCTTGCCTGCTCGGATTCAGAAAATGTTTTTGGATAGCGATTATAGATCGCTTCGTCGCAACCGCTCCTCGCAATGATATTTATCAATCAAAACCAAACACAAAACCAAACAAAACCGCACCAAACAAGACAGGGGAGTCATGCAGGATTTATAATATAGTGATGAATCTTGTCAGAAAGCATGATGTTGCAATACTCCTGAAACTGCTCCGGTTTCTGCGCCGCTACCGCTGGCAGATGACCGCCGGCTTTCTCTGCCTGGTGGCATCGTCCGTCTTCTCCCTGGCTGTCCCGCGCATTATGGGGCAGGCAATCGATATCGGTGTTACCGGGGGGGAATTCCGGCTGCTTTTAGCGGCGGCGCTTGCGGTAACGGGGGCCGGTCTCCTGCGGGGGGCTTTTACCTATCTGCAGAGCTTCTTCGGGGAGTATGTCTCCGCACATATCGCTTATGACATCAGGAATGCCCTTTATGACCATATCCAGCGACTCAGCTTTGATTACCACGATCAAATGAATACCGGACAGCTTATGTCCCGAGCGACGCATGATGTGGAAGCGGTGCGCTGGTTTATTTCCTTCGGTATTTTACGCGCTCTCCGTGTTGTCATCCTTTTCGTGGCGATTTCCTTCCTCCTCCTCTCCCTGAACCATGGGCTGACGCTTGTCAGCTTTGCCTGTCTCCCGGTCATTGCCATCCTGGCAATCGCGGCGAGCACGCGCGCCCGCGCCATCTGGGCGCTTGTCCAGCAGAATCTTGCCGAAGTGGGCACGGTGCTTCAGGAGAATCTGTCCGGCATCAGGATTGTCAAGGCCTTTCACCGTGAGGAGCATGAGATAGAGAAATTTGCCGGGCGGGCAAGACGGGTCTACGAGGGAAGCGTCCGGGCTAACCTTCTTTATGCCGTTAACAGCCCTGCCATGTCCTTCCTGCTTCTTCTTTCGACGGGTTTGATTCTGTGGTGGGGTGGTCGGGATGTGATTGCAGGGAGGCTCACCCCCGGGGAACTGACCCAGTTTATTCTTTATCTGCTCATGATTGCCGGGCCGGTAAGGTTGCTGGGGTACATTGGTGGGGTCACCTCACGCGCCATCTCTGCCGGGGAGCGAATCTTCGAGGTGCTGGAGACCGAGCCAACGATAAAGGAAACCATTGGCAGCACCGTGTTATCCCGCGCCCGGGGACATATTCGCTTTGAGGATGTTTCTTTCTCTTATGACTCCGCACTACCCGTTCTCAAGGAGGTAAACTTTGAGGCGAAACCCGGTCAGGTGGTGGCGCTGGTGGGGGCTACCGGCAGCGGTAAGACGACGATTGCGAGCCTTCTGCCGCGTTTTTATGACGTTACCTCGGGACGCATTACGGTTGACGGCAGGGATATCCGGGGGCTGACGCTGTCCTCGCTCCGGCGCAACCTGGGCATTGTCCAGCAGGACGTTTTTCTCTTCTCGGCACCCATCCATGACAACATTGCCTACGGGGTGTTTGATGCCCCGCGTTCGGCGGTGGAGGAGGTTGCGAAAGCAGCCCGTCTCCACGACTTTATTATCAGTCTGCCGCAGGGTTACGATACATGGGTGGGGGAGCGCGGTATCACCCTCTCCGGAGGGCAGCGCCAGCGGCTTGCGATTGCCCGCACGCTGCTCACCGACCCGCCGATTCTTATCCTTGATGATGCCACCTCCAGCGTGGATACCGAGACCGAATACCTCATCCAGCAGGCACTCAACACCCTCATGGAGGGACGCACCGCCATTGTCATCGCCCAAAGGCTCTCTACAGTGAAACGTGCCGATATTATTCTGGTCATTGAGGACGGTCGTATCATCCAGAAAGGACGGCACCGGGAGCTTCTGGCGGAAGGAGGCTACTACCGACAGATATACGACCTTCAGCTCCGCGATCAGGAGGAGGCACAGGAAATGGTGAAGCGCAGGGGGAAAAAAGGTTGAGTCAGGCATCATCCGCACAAAAGGCAGCAAAACCAGGGGGTCGGGTGCGGCTCTCAAGCTCGCTTGATGATGAGGGACGTAACCGGGTTCGCCTCTTTAATCCGCGCGTTATCTCCGGGATTATCGGCTACCTTGCGTCCTACAAGCTTCATTCTGCCCTGATCATGGTGAGTGTGCTCATCTCCAGCCTGACGTCGGCAGCCGGTCCGTGGCTGGTCGGGATGGCGATTGACCGCTTTATTAAGGCGCAGGACCTTGCCGGTCTGAATCTTATTGTCGGTGCTTTCATCGGGGTCGGGGCGGTGAGCGGGGGCGCACGCTTCCTTGAAATAACTGCCACTACCTACCTGAGCCAGGGGGTGCTTCTCAGGATGCGTCTTGACCTGTTCCGCCATCTTGAGCGTCTTTCCCTCTCTTTTTATGACGCCAATGAGGTTGGCCGTATCATGTCGCGGGTGCAGAATGATGTGGAACAGCTTGAGGAGCTTTTCGACGGCGGGCTTTTCAGTGTGGTGAGTGATATTCTCACCCTTGGCGGCATTGTTGTTGCCCTTCTTCTGATGAATGTCAGGCTTGCCCTGGTGACGATGAGTGTCGTGCCTCTCCTCGTGATCACGGTTACCTTCTGGCATATCTGGGCGACGGCGGCGTCTATGCGGGTCAGGCAGGCGATGGCCGTCGTCAACGGCGCTCTTCAGGAGAATATTTCCGGGGTGCGTGTTATCCAGAGTCTCTGCCGTGAGAACAGTAATCTGGAACGCTTTGCCGGGGTTAACGGTGTGCATCTTCGCGCCAGTCTGCATGCCGGCAGGCTATGGGCGGCGGTCATGCCGATTGTTGAGCTGCTGGTAGCGGCGGCGACCGCTCTGATCATTGGCTACGGGGGCAACCTGGTGCTGAAGATGCAGCTTGAGGTGGGCGCTATGGTTGCCTTTGCCCTTTATGTCCAGCGTTTCTTTGAGCCGATCCGCGATCTTATTATGCAGTACACCCTGTTTCAGCGCTCGACTGCCTCACTGACGCGTATCTTTGAGGTTCTTGCGATCGAACCGGAACCACAGGATGCCCCGGATGCAATCAGTTTGACCCGCATGAAAGGTGATATCCGTTTTGAACATGTCTCCTTTTCCTATCTTGAAAATACGGAAGTTCTGCATGACATCAACCTTCATATCAGGCCCGGTGAGATGGTCGCTCTGGTGGGCCCGACTGGTGCCGGCAAGAGCACGATTGCCAGTCTTATCGCCCGCTTCTACGAGTCTGTTAAGGGAGCCATTTATCTTGATGGTCATGATATCAGGAGACTCACGCGTGGCTCCCTGGCACGCGGTATCGGTATTGTCCTGCAGGACGCCTTCCTGTTCTCCGGTACGATCGCCGATAACATCCGCTACGGACGCCTTGAGGCGACGGATGCTGAGGTGATCGAGGCAGCCAGGGCGGTGGGCGCTCATGATTTTATCGCGCGTCTTGAGCATGGCTACGAGACGCAGGTTCATGAGCGGGGTTCAAATTTGAGTGCCGGGCAGCGCCAGCTGGTGAGTCTGGCACGGGTACTCCTTGCCGACGCACGCATTCTTATCCTGGATGAAGCTACCGCCAACATTGATACGCGAACCGAGGCTGTTCTCCAGCAGGCGCTCCGTCGTCTTTTTGCCGGGCGTACCTCACTGGTCATTGCGCATCGTCTGTCCACGGTCAGGGATGCCCACCGGATTATTGTGATGGATGGGGGAAGGATTGTGGAGGAAGGCACTCACGAGGAGCTTTTGCAAAAAGGCGGCCTTTATACCGGTCTTTATACCATGCCCTATACGGGTCTAACCTGATAATTGATGTTACGCAGTTTAGCTTTGTGAATCATCCGATTTCCAACTTCATTTTTGCGTAACATGAGCTGATAAATGATAAAGGAGGCATCTCACATGACGAAAATCCCCATCGGCGCAAAACCACTGATCTACCCGATGCCCATACTGTTAATCGGGGCTGATGTTGATGGTGTCCCGAACTTTATGGCCGCCGCCTGGTGTGGTGTAGTCTGCGGTAACCCGCCCATGATCTCCGCTGCCATTGTGCACAGCCGCCATACTCTCAAGGGTATCAGGCAGAACGACACATTTTCTGCCAATGTTCCTTCCCGTGAGATGGTTAAGGAGACGGACTACTGCGGCATTGTCTCCGGGTCTCGGGTAAACAAGGTCGAAGCCTGCAGATTCGAGGTCTTCTACGGCAAGCTGAAGAGTGCCCCGATGATCAGCCGGTGCCCGGTTAATCTGGAATGCCGGGTGGTGCATCTTCTTAATCTGGGGAGCCACGAGCTGGTCATCGGACAGGTTGAAGAGGTTCATGTTACGGACTCCTGCCTGACCAACGGCGACCCCGATGTTGACAAGATTAACCCGATGATCCGGGTGACCCGTCCGGCTAACGACTACCGTGCCTTTGGCGAGCCTGTCGGTAAGGCGTTCAGCATCGGGAAAGAGATGGAGATATAAGATAAACCCCGGCGATGGCTGCGTTGCTTCTTCATTTCTTACCAAAAAGTTTATTGACAAAGGGTGTTGCTGTTGCTAGCATAGTGGTAATTATCTTATAATCATCATGGGGATTATCAGTATCAGCAGATATTGAACGAACGGTACGCAAAACAAAATAAATTTACACCAGGGCAGATTTGTCGAAAACGAAGAAGCGTAAATCGGGGACAGGCCAGGTGATGCGTTTCAGGGGTAGAATGCATCGTCTGCAGGCATGAAAGCCGGCACATCACATCATTGTGCGGGCTTTTTGGGTCATATTGCGGGGATTGTCACTTTAATATTCTTCGTGCCGCGAAAGGCGCCGGCATTAAAACAGACCCGGAAAATCAGGAAAAGGAGGTGTTCTATCGAGGTAAGGTGTCTCGAAGCCATCCGGAAGCATGATGGAACGGGGTAAATTGGTTCTGCACAATCCTTTGTTAAGCCTGCTTTTACCATCTCAGGTTCATGTGGCAGCAGCCATGTTTGCGTAAGGGGGGTAAATTTAATACGCGGCTTCGGGGAACCAGTTTCCGGATTGCTTGCAGGGGAACCGGGATTTCAGGTCTCAAATGATATATTAAGGAGAATGAAAGTGGCGCAACAACCAGCAAAACAGCCCGAAGAAAAGATGATGGTTGACCGGCTCAGACCCAGTGCCGAGTTAGCACTGCAGATTAAGGAAGACCCGAGAGCACGAGAGAAGGTGGTTCTGGGCGACTGTGTTGCCGACATGCTCAAGGAAGAAGGTGTGGAGTATGTCTTCTACCTCACGGGCGGCGGCACGGCGACCATGATACAGCCTCTCCAGAAGAACAAGATAAAGTGTGTCCATGTACGACACGAACAGACGGCCGGCTTTGCCATGGACGCCATTGGCAGGATAACCAGACGCCCCGGCTTTGCTCTCCCTGGCGCCGGTACCGGTCTGACTGCCTTCGGTACCGGTCTCTGCCAGGCTTACTCAGCAGGTGCTCCGGGGGTTTGCCTTCAGGCCGAGTCAGGGCCCTTTGATGATGACAAGTATGGTGGACAGGGTGTTGCCCGCGCCGAGAATCAGTTCTTTGGCATGTGCAAGTGGGTGAGGAAGGTAAACCAGCCAAACGTACTCCTCTGGCAGCTAAAGAGAGCCTTTCGCTCTTCGGTAACACCGCCCTACGGGCCGTGTGTCGTTGCCTACGGCAACAGTGAAATCAATGCCGCCTCCACCAAAGGTGTGGAGAGGAGGGGTGGCTTTCCGGGCCTATAACGAAGGCTACTGGAAACCAGGGGCACTGGATGCCGGCATGCAGGTGGCAGGGAACCCTGCCCTCATCGAGAAAACAGTTAAGTGGCTCCTTGAGGCGGAGAAGCCGGTTATCATTGCCGGTCATGAAGCCCATCAGGATGATTGCCAGGAAGAATTCCGTGAGCTTGCTCACCTTATGGGCATCCCCTCAGCCGGACGTCGCATCGCCAGGGGCATCATTTCTGAGCTAGACCCCATAAGTTATGGCCGCCGCTCCCGGGGCCCTATCTTCAATAATGCTGACCGCTGTTTGGTGCTCGGGCTCAGGATTGGCTCACTGGAAGCCTTTGGCAACGCACCATTCTTCCCGCACAACATAAGATACTGTCAGATTCACAGCCATCCTGACTATACCGAGACAAACCTGCCTACCGATATTGAGATTTACGGCAATCTGAAGGTTATCCTGAAGCAGATGATTCAGTGCGCCAAGGACCTGGGCGTCAAGGGGCCCGTGGACAAGTGGGAAAAATGGCGCCAGTTCGTCGTCGACACCGAGGCAAGCTACAAAAAGCGAACCATTGACAGAACAGACAAGATGGCGCACCTGAGCACGGTGCACCCTGACCTGGTGGGTCGCTATACTGCTGAGGTCGGTGCTGAGGACTACAACAACGACTACATCTCCATCATTGATGCCTATACTGGCTCGGCCTACTTTACCGGCTGGAACGTTTGTGTCAATACCGGCAGTACCCTGGATGCCTCTGAGACCATCGGCTTTGGCCATTCTGCCGGCGCGGCTCTGGGGGCTGGTCTGGTAACCAATCGCTCCAAGCCCATCTTTGCCTTGATGGGTGATGGCGCTATTGGCTTCGGCCCGATGGATATTGAGACCTGCGCCCGGTGGAATGTCCCGGCTATCTTCCTTCATGAGAACAACGATACCTACATCAACGGGTCATGGGAGCTCTACGGAGCCAAGCTATTTGCTCCTGAGGGTATTCCGCTGCACGACAGCACGCAGACCTTGCCTGACATGCGCTACGACAAGATGTTTGCCGAGATGGGTTGCTATACCGAGTTTGTCAATAAGCCAGAGCAACTGAAGCCAGCCTTGAAGCGTTCTTTTGCGGTGGCGATGAAAGAGAAGAAGCCTGCCTTCATTGAGGTCTTCGTTGACAAGGACGTTGTGCATTCCAACATGGCCAACCCCGTACGCGCCATCAGCCAGTCGAATAACATTAAATGGGACGACCTGCCCGACAGGGGTAAGAATTTTGTGGCAACACAGCTTGTCACCCCTCAAATTCTAACACGTATCTCCAAGGACTGGCAGGAGGGCATCGCTGCTTTCCTGAAGAAATAACCTGCAATCGCTAACAACAGGAGAAGGGGGTAGGTGACTACCCCCTTCATTTTCTCAAGCCGGTGGTTTTATGTTTTCTAAGAAACGAAGAGAGCAATAAGTAAGGTAAGGAGAGAATACTTTGGCAACGTATGAATATAATCATACCCACGTGACGAGCAACAACCCGGAAGAGGTGGTTGATTTCTTTAGCAAGATATTAGGGGCAACAAATATCCAGGAACGAATGCTCGCCGGTCAGAAGGCATGGGACGTGAATGTTGGCGGCTTGCTGGTCCGCATCTCCTATAATACCTCGGCAGATGAGGCGCTTAAGAAGAGACAGGAGACTCCCCCACCTGGATTCCACCATCTTGCGCTATCGGTAAGTAATCTGGATGAAGCCGTCGCCGACATGAAGTCTAAAGGCGTTGAGTTCGTTGTTGAGCCTCAACCCGGCAAAAGTCCTGCCTTTATCAAAACCAAAGGCAACGTTCTTATTGAGCTTATTCAGAAAAGATAGAAGCATCCACTAAAATTCAATAACCAGCAAGAACAGGAGTATGAGAATACCCTGACCAGTGTTCCGTTCGTTTTTGGTCGGTTTCAAGTGTCACTCTGAGAAGCGAAGCGACGAAGCAAACTCCAGACACTCGTTCTGTCATTGCGAGCCCTCACGTTACGCTCAGAGTAAACTACGCGAAGCAATCTCATCTCAATGCGTCCATGGTGTACATGGTAGAGATTGCCGCGGGTGCGGAGGTGCCCTCGCAATGACATCAAAGCTAATGTTATCAACTAAAAACGAACGATACAGGACTGTGAGATTGATTGACACGAGAACTCATGCTGACTAAAATGAAAGCACACCCGCATGATTACCTTAATTCGACCTTCATTCTGACACAGGTGATTGCCCGTTGAGGTAAGAAATGATAGGAGGTATCCGATGAGCAGTGTTCAGTTAAGGATTCCCCCGTTTTTTGCCTGCATGATACACCCCGGAACTGCTGACTGGCTTATTTTCGAAAAGGAGATCGGAGACGCGACGACTGTTGGTGATATCCTGACTGATCTTGCCTCAAAAAATCATAGTTTTTGCGAGAGGATTTTTAATCCCGTTGCGGGGACAGTCAGTGACCAGGTGGACATTGTCCTGAATCAAAAGCTTCTTCACTTTCCCGGTGAAACAGATACCAGACTGAACGATGGCGACGTGGTCATTCTTATTCCTGTCTATACTGGAGGCTAGCAAATAAAAAAGGAGGGTCACTATGGACAAGCTTTATGGTTATGCCGGGAAGCTCTTGAGGATAGACCTTACGAACGAGAAAGTCACGGAAGAGAAGCTTGATGAGGCTACCCTCAGAAAATGGGTCGGTGGTACCGGCCTGGGGGCAAAGTATCTTTGGGAGGAGGTCCCTGCCAGTGTTAAGTGGTCGGACGAAGGAAACCGGATCATTATTGCTTCCGGGCCACTGGGAGGGACTGTGGTGAGCGGCTCAGGCACTTTGTCGGTGGTTACCAGGGGGACTCTTACTGGTGGCGCTGTGGCAACCCAGGCAAACGGCTTCTTTGGTGCCTATCTTAAATTTAACGGTCTTGACGGTATCATTCTTCAGGGGAAAGCAAAACGGTGGGTTTATCTCTATATTAACGGCAATAATGTGGAGTTTAAAGATGCTTCAGGGCTTACGGGCAAGGACACCTGGGAGACAAATGACCTTGTCAGGAAGGACCTGGGGGCAACGGAACGAGGGGTGGCTGTTGCCAGCATCGGGCCTGCCGGTGAGAATCTGGTGAAATTCGCCTCGATCTGGTTTGATAAGGGGCATACCTCTTCACATAATGGTGTCGGGGCAGTGCTGGGTTCAAAGATGGTCAAGGCGATCGCCCTGACACGAAGCCGGGGACGCCCGGCATTCAAGGATAAAGAACGTCTTGCTGTCGTTGCCGACCAGCTCCACGCGAATATTGTCAGTAACCCGGCCACTCGCGGCACGTATGAGTACGGCACGCTTAATGGTGTGGTCAGCTCCGTGATCGGGAAGAATGGCACTGTGCCCGTGCGGAACTACTCGACCAATGTGTTTGACATCACATCCGATAAGCTGGACAAATTTAGTGGCTCCTATATCCGGAGCCACTATGAGCCGAAGCCGAATCCATGCTGGGCCTGCCGTATGCACCACTGCCATATGATGAAGGTGCCTGAGGGAGAGTATAAAGGCTATGTTGGTGAGGAGCCTGAGTACGAATGCTATGCCGCCTTCGGGCCAGTGATTGGTGTGACCGATGCCAGCGCTACCTTTGTTCTGGCAAATGAAGCCGACCGGCTGGGTATTGACTGCAACGAGGCGGGTTGGACCGTCGGTCTTGCCATGGAGTGCTTCGAGAAGGGACTTTTAACGACGAAAGATACCGACGGGCTGCAGCTTAACTGGGGAAACTACAATGCAGCAAATGAACTGATTCACAAGATTGCCCGGCGCGAGGGGTTCGGGGATGTGCTTGCCGAGGGTGCCATGAGAGCGGCGGAGCGCATCGGGGGTGAGGCGAAGAACTTCGCCCTGCACACGATGAAAGGCAACACCCCGCGCGGCCATGACCATCGTAACATCTGGCCGATGCTTTTTGATACCTGTGTCTCGCAGATGAGCACTGATGAGGGCTTCAGCATGTCAAAGCCGCAGGAATTAGGGATTAACATCAAGCCGCCGGCGAGGCCGAATAACTCCGTGGAAGACACGGTTGCCAGCAACGTGAGCTGCAAAGGAGCGGCACAGTTTGAGGACTGCCTGGGGACATGCCGCTTCACCGGCAGGACGGATGTGAAGCTGCTTTGTGAAGGCGTGAGCGCCGCCACGGGCTGGGATTTTCCAGCGCTGGAAGGAATGGAGGTTGGCAGGCGTATTGTCAACCTGCTACGTGCCTTTAACGTCAGGTGTGGGCATACGGCGGCGATGGATGCCCCGTCGCCAAGATATGGCTCAGCCCCGCCTGATGGCCCGTCAGCGGGAAAGACCATCATGCCGTTCTGGAACGAGCTTCGTAGCAGGTACTACGAAGGGATGGGCTGGGATAAGGAGACGGGGAAACCCCTTCCGGAGACCCTCAAGCGCTACGGGCTGGAATTTGCCATCCC
>JBDRFO010000125.1:0-3024 GCA_043818655.1 Chloroflexota bacterium | reverse complement strand
GGTATTGCCGGACCCGGCGGCGCCACGCCCGGAAAAGAGGTCGGGCTTTTTTACCTTGGGCTGGCGCACCGTACGGGCACCATGAGCCGGGAGCACCGCTTCCAGGGAGACAGGGAAGAGAGCCGCCGGCTTGCCGCAGAGACAGCCCTTGCCTGGCTGAAGGAATACCTCACAGAAGTGGGAAAAGACAATCCGGGGAGAAGAGATAAGTCAGGCTATGATGTCATCATTGCAGGTGCGGGGCCGGCTGGGGCAACCCTTGCCTGCGAGCTTGCGCGGGCTAATGTGTCGGTCCTGCTTCTCGAAAAGGAGGTCATCCCGCGGCATAAGACATGTGCCGGGGGTATCTCCCTCAGGGCTGCCGGGCTTCTTGGCTTCAGCATTGACCCTGTTGTGGAGAATGTGATCTACGGTGCGAGGCTGAGCTATCAGTTTCGCGAGCAGGCGACGCGGTTTTCCGACCAGCCCATCATCTACATGGTATCCCGCGGCCGGTTTGATCAATTTCTCTGTAAGCAGGCACAAAATGCCGGTGCGGAAATACGTGACGGGCACCAGGTTCTGGGGATTGAGAGTCAGTCGGGCAGCTACCTTGTGCAGACAGATAAGGGCAATTTCACGGGCAGGGTGATGGCAGGTGCTGACGGGGTAAACAGCGTGGTTGCCCGTGGTCTCAGCGAACCCGATGGTTTCTCCTATTATGCCGGTCTTGAAGCGGAGGTTCATGTTGACCAGGACACCATGTCGTACTGGAATAACCTGCTGGGTCTGGATTTCGGTACCATCCCCGGGGGCTACGGCTGGTTATTCCCGAAGCGTGACCACCTGTCGATCGGCGTCGTCGGCCCCAATCGCTTTGCCCGAAGATTAAATCCCTACCTCCGTCTCCTGCTTGAATATTATTGTCCGCAGGGATATGATACCGGCATGCCCCGTGGCGCTCTTTTGCGGGTGCGTAAACCGCACACGCCCATTACCTTTCGGGGGCGTCTGCTGGTGGGTGATGCAGCGGGTATGGGTAATGCCTTTACCGGAGAGGGCATCTACTACGCCATCAGAAGCGCCGGTCTTGCCGCCCACGAGATCGTGAAATTCCTGGAAGGGGAAACCCTCAGTCTTAAGGGCTACGAGAAGGCGATTGAGCAGGAGTTAAGCCCAGAACAGGAGATTTCGCATAACCTTGCTGCCATCTGCGCAGCAGGGAACATTGGGACATCCCGTATTTTCTTTTCATCCCTGGTGGAAAACGAACGGTTGTGGAGGGCACTTTGCCAGGTACTCAGCGGCCAGAAGACCTATCCGGAGCTGAAGAACAGCCGCCGGTTTTATTATGCTTTGTGTCGCCTGTTAGGCGGGTAGCACAACCCGTTTGTTCCTTATTAATCGATCTCGATGTTTTCCCATGAGCTTGAGATGCCTGAAATTACTTGCCGATGTGTTGACAGCATGTTAAATCTGTGCTAAAGCGGGTAAGTAAAAATTAATCTAAGATATCTCTTTGAGCTGTACACCTAAACTCGTATGAGCATGGTGTCCGGCCGGTGGGCTGAGAAAGCCCCGAGGGTATCACTGAAAACGGTGGTGCCTCCCGTATTTGGAAAGGAGAATTCAAGTGTTGGAGTTGTTCATTTTACGGTGCTTAAACAGAAAAGCGCCGTAATTTTTTTTGTAGAGCATTTATCGCACTTCTCTGTTTTTTATCCACAAGATCAGACCTTCAAAATGCTTTCGTGTAAAAGATTATTTGCGTATCTGTAGCCCCTTGTGACCCTCCTATGCAGGTATCGGCCTCGCTCCCGACAGGTGAGGCCGATACTTGGGCAACAGAACGATGTGTTAATGCTCAGAGAATAACTGATAACCGGATTGTCTGTGAGGTGGGCCCCATCATTAGGACAGAACAGGGGCAATATTAAGATTGGGTCCGCTATCCTCAAGGGGTCTGATGTTAAGGATTCCACCATACCTTTACTGGAGGCTTCTACTGGGATTAAGGTGAATACCTCAGCCAGAGTCCGGTAGCCCACCGACTGGTGTGGGCGCTCGATATTGTAGAAGTGGAAGTATTTACCGAGACCGGTTCTGGCTTCCTTCCCATTCTGATATGCTTTCAGATATACCTCCTCATATTTCACTGTCCGCCATAAGCGCTCGATGAACAGGCAGAACCTGCAGATTCTTCTCAGCCTGCGTAATTAACAGACGGCGCTTTCCCCGGTGAGCCATGTATTCCGCCCGGTTACCACAGTGCTGGCACTCAGATAACCGGCCACACAGATTTTCAGAGATCATGCAGAAACTGATTCCCCCAATTCGGGCATGTACGCATGTACTATGCCTGAACTCAGCGTGTTCTGTTTCTGGATGACTCCTCAACTATGTTTTCACATAAAATGGCGATGGCGAAAACCGGCTTAACAACCAAGATTGAGTAGAACCGAGTGCAGTCTAGTATTGAGAAGAGTGTGATTGTATAGTATAATCACTTTCGCGGGGCCGTAGTTCAGTTGGGAGAACGCTTGATTTGCATTCAAGAGGTAAGGGGTTCGAATCCCCTCGGCTCCACCAAGGAAGATTATTCCACACCGAGGTGTTGAGGCTTTCTTCGAATTATCGTTTTACCGAGGCGCGAGGTTCGTTAATGAGTCTCACCAACTTAGCCCTAGCTAGCTGGTATTTTATCCTATTCTAATACAGTCTCTGAGAGACCAGTGAAAATTCAACTTCCTACAGAGGTGCTTACAATTACTAAGAGACCATCTACCCAGTTTCTTGCCAATGAGACTACAGGCATAGTCTATTCAATGCATCCAAATAGTTGCATGGCTTTGGGAGTTTCTGTGACCTTCCTTTTGTCTCACATCATCCCCCAAAGCCAGTAAGTTAACAATGCAAGGTTCGGTTGCACAAAAGTCTCTTTTGTGACCTTATAACAAGCTATGCTATCGTGGTGCTAACACTCTCAACTGTGTTACTTGTTTTATAAAATCCGTTAAACCAGATGTCTGTACAATTTCCCAGATA
>JBDRFO010000124.1:0-11344 GCA_043818655.1 Chloroflexota bacterium | reverse complement strand
CTATGCACGAACATCGGGATATTTGCCCGGACTTATCTCCGGACTTATCTATCGTAAGTTTCCGGTCAGCATTATAGCACAACAAATCCGCGCACGGCACTTCGTTCCGTCCCAAGTTCTATGTCAACCATGGTTACCAGGCTGGTTTTTGCCATCGCAAGCTCGTGTGAAAGCAACGATGATTGCTTCAGGCAGGGTCATGCCTCCGGATGATGCGGAAGCTGTGCCACACCATATAGCCGTCAACAGCCAGGATGGCGCCGATAATGGGCAGCAGCAATCCCCCCAACCCTTCCGCTCTTCCCAGCGCCACCGCTATCGTGCCGTACAAAAGATAGTAAACAAGTCCCTGGATTAACAGCTTCATCCCCAGAAGGGAGCGGCAGAGAAAAAGACGCAGTCGCTCCGTCTGCAACTCGGTCAGACCTTCTTTCCATTTCCGGGGGATATTGATAAACCTCCGGGGGTCCCGGCTCACCGCAAGTAAAACAGTGCTTATCGTGAGCAGAACGTATAAAAAGAAACCCAGCGCGGGAAAGAGAAAGATGCTGCCCCGGCTGCCCCAGCCATCGGGAATTCCCCGAGAATTAAAATGCATCGGGATGGTATCGGGTAATCCGGGATAACTGGCAAAAGTACTATAAATGGTTAGCAGCAGCAGGAAAATCGGGATAAGCTCAACCTGAAGGGGGTAGCATCGGCTTAATTTTTGCCATATATTTCTCACATGGCACAGTGTATCACCTTCGTGCTCCAGCTTCAATTGCCCGTCTTTTTAGATACACACAGGGCGAAAGGTGAATTATTTCCGTATGTCATATGATAACCCGGACAAAAGACGCAGATAGAGCTTCATTTCGCGATAATAACGGTCGGGGTGGTGCTAAACCAGCAAAATTAAATGTTGGTTATATGTTTTGAAGCTATTGACATTCAGGGAAAAATGTTCTATCCTGCCTAAAAGAGAGGAGGTAATAGAATGCAAGCATACTGTATGAAATGTCGTACCAAGAGGGATATGAAAGATCCCAAGGCAATTACCATGAAAAATGCCAAGCCAGCCACCCAGGGTACCTGTCCTGTATGCGGCACCAAGATGTTTCGCATCGGTAAAAGCCAGGCTTAAGACCACAGGACCCGGAACTCAAATTCACAGAGGGGCTGGTCTCATTGCGGAGGGTCCGGCCCCTATTTATTATCCGCCCAGTCTGTCGCCAACACTGAGTTTTACCTGCCCGGCAAACTCCGTTGCTGCAATCTTGGGGGAGCCTTTTGGCTGCACCCGCTTGACAAGGATGACCCCATCCCCTGCCGCGATCGTGATACCTTTCTCCAAAACGCCGGTAACCTCTCCTGGCATACCACTACCGGTTGCTATCTCTGAATCAAAGATTTTGAACTGCTTCCCCTGAATACTGGTGGAAGCACCCGGTTGCGGGTTGGTGCCGCGAATAAGGTTATAGACCTTACGCACCGGCTCGTTCCAGTTAATGATGCCGTCCTTCGCCGTGCATAGCCCTTCGTAGGTAGCCTGGGACTCGTCCTGGACGATACGCGGCGCTTTTCCCTCTCTGACGAGGGCAACCGATTCCATCAAGGCGCTTACCCCCAGCGGGAACAGCCTGTTAAAATAGAGCGAACCCACCGTGTCATCCGGTGAGATTTCCACCTCTTTTTGCAGCAGTACCGGCCCGGTATCCAGCCCCTTGTCAGGCCAGAAGATGGTAAGGCCTGTCCTGTTCTCACCGTTGATGATGGCCCAGTTAATCGCACTGCCACCGCGGTGTTTGGGCAGCAGCGAGGGGTGGTACTGGATTGTTCCCATCTTCGGTGCGTTCAGGATGCTCTCCGGCACAATATCCGTCACGAATGCCATGACATTCAGGTCCGGATTAAGCTTAAGATACTCGGGATAGACCTCGGGGGCACGCAATCTGGGTGGCTGAAAAACGGGGATTCCCATCTTCACCGCCATCTCCTTCAGCGAGTTTGCCCTCCCCGGAGCATCGGGAATCGTGTAGACGCCAACAACCTCTTCCCCGCTCTTTTGCAGTTCCTCCAGCACCTTTTCGGCAAAGGCTGCCTGCCCAATCAAGACGATACGCATTTCCCCCTCCTTTCTCCATATTTTCATGACAACCTATCCGGAAACTGATCCCCCATTTCCCGGATATGAATCTTGCCCGGTCTCATGATATGGCGTTTCTGGATGATTGCTAAATACCCTGCCCATCGGGCAAGCGATAAACTGCCTCTTCGGACATGGCATATCTTATAGCTAACCCGAAAGTCCTCTTGACGATAATCTTTCGTACTAATACTAGAAGTCACCCGGAAACTCAGTATCCTGAGATAGAGCATATTTCATGCCCATCTTCAGAAAAACAGCTTCAGAATAGCTTGCTAAATTTTCGGAAACTTAGCACTCCGCAATCATCATATTTCCTTTGGCTCCTGATGTCAATCCAACTGTTTTTTTATGATAGGCGCAACTTTCATACCTGAGTTCACGAACGGATTAAGATAGAACTGGCGATAAAGAGCTATTTCATCCGGAACGTGAAAGACAGTTCGCTCCGAACCCGGCTCCGGTGTTTGAGTGAACCGGAGATTATGGTATAATTTAACCAGAGTTACGGGGAACAGGTTTGGGAAATTTTCTTTTACCTGATGCTCTCGCTTTTTGTAAAAGGTGAGTATGTAACATTATTTTGAAGAGTCCGGCGCTGGGGAGAATCACGTAATCTCGTCTGAAGCTTAAAGGATGGACGTTGCATATTTCATATAACTATGATATACTTTTATTAACTGAAGAAGGGAGTATTAAGAGTGGGGTTGCTCCCACTTTTTTCTTATATGGGAACTTATACCGTAAATAATGCTGTTGGAGGGATTGGTCGGGGATGAAGAGCGATTTTTTGCTCGCGATTACCCAGCTCTCTGCGGAGAAAAACCTGTCCAGGGAAGTGGTTCTATCTGCGGTGGAGGCAGCGCTGGCGTCTGCCTACCGCAAGGATAGCTTTGCTGCCAATCAGAACATTACCGTAAAGATTAACCCAAACACCGGTAAGGTTGAGGTGTGGGCAGAGAAAACAGTGGTAGATAAGGTGCAGGAAGCACAACGCGAGATATCACTGAAAGAAGCCCGCCGTCTCAAACCGGACATAAATCTTGACGAGACTATCCTGATTGAGACAACACCCAGAAACGCCGGGCGCATTGCCGCACAAACAGCAAAGCAGGTTATCCTGCAGCGCCTTCATGAGGCGGAGCATTCGGCAATCTTGGAAGAGTACACCGAGAGGGAAAGCAGCATCGTCACAGGAATCGTACAGCGCATTGAGGCCAACAAACAGATATTTATTGACCTGGGCAGAACCGAGGCCCTGATGCCGGCGTCGGAGCAGGTGCATAACGAGAGATACCGCATCGGGCAAAGACTGAAGGTCTACCTTGTGGAGGTCGCACGAACCAACAGGGGACCAAGAGTGGTTGTGTCCCGCTCGCACCCCAGTCTACTCCGCCGGCTCTTTGAGCTGGAGATACCGGAGGTCTACAGCGGGATCGTGGAGATAAAATCCGTTGCCCGCGAGGCTGGCTACCGCAGCAAGGTGGCTGTTGCCGCCCGCCAGGAAGGGATTGACCCGGTCGGATGCTGCGTCGGGCTGCGCGGTATCAGGATACAGAATATTGTGACCGCCCTCAGCGGTGAGAAAATAGATGTGGTCAAGTGGGACCCTTCCCCGGCAATCTTTATCGCCAATGCCTTAAGCCCGGCGCAGGTCCTGAGTGTTTCCCTGAACGAGGCTGCCAAAGTAGCCAAGGTGGTTATTCCGGACAAGCAACTATCACTTGCCATCGGCAAAGAAGGGCAAAACGTCAGACTGGCGGTAAAGCTAACTGACTGGCGCATTGATATCAAGAGCGCCTCTCAGGCTGACGCAGAGAAACTGGCTGCCCTCAAGGAGACAGAAGAAGCCGCCATGGCATCAGAAGCACTGGCGAAAGAAGAAGAGGAAGCAGCCCCGGAGGTGCCGGTGGCAGAAGAAAAAGAGATTCCGCTTCCCGTCGCTGAAGAAACAGTAATCGCCAGAGAGCCTGAGGAAGGGGAGATTGCTGAGAAGGTTGTCGAGGTGACTACCGAAGAAGAGCTACCCGTCATCCAGGAGCCGGTACTGGTATCCAGCAAAGCGGAAGAGGTTGTCATCCAGCCACCTTTGCCTGCTCAGGAACCGGAGGTGATCGAAGAAATCCCCTTTGAACCGCGAATGGCTCCTCCCGTCAAAGGTCAAATCCGCTTTGCGGAGGATATCATGGCCCCACGGCCACCCAAGCCCGGAGCCAAATCGAAAAAGATGAAAAAGAAGGGTTCTCGTAGCCGTAGTGCTGCCGGCGATGATTTCCGCGCGAAACCGCCGCGTCGCGGACAGGGAAACCATGGAGGGACTGAAGACTATTCCTAGGACAATACCCCAGCGGACGTGTCTTGCCTGCCGGCAGGTAAAACCGAAAAGGGAGCTAATACGTCTTGTATATTCCAGTGAAAACCGTGTCGAGGTGGACACATCCGGGAAAAAAGCCGGGCGCGGTGCTTATCTCTGCCGCGATATCAGGTGCTGGGATACCGGGCTTAAGGGTAACAGGCTGGAGCACAGTCTGAAAACAACCCTGAGTGCGGACAACAGGGAGGAACTATTGAGATTCGGGAGGATATTATTAACCAAGGAGTAAATTCAATGACGATGACAAGCAAGCAAGGTAATGTTACCAGACATCATCAGGAGGCAGGAGAAGCAGGCCCCCCGACAAAAGAGCGCTCACTTGAGCTTCCTGGTGCGATCAGTGTCAGGCAACTTGCCGAACTGCTAAAGACCAGTTCGATTGATGTCATCAAAAGGTTGATGCGGAAAGGTATCATGGCCAACATCAACCAGCTCATTGACTATGAAATCGCATTCCAGATCGCCAGAGACCTTGGCTACGACGTACACCGCGAGGCGAAAACAGCGCAAGAATCGACCAGTGTTATCGGACAAATAAAAAAGCAACAACAGAGCGAGGAAGACAGCAACCTCAAACCCAGGCCCCCGGTGGTAACCATCATGGGGCATGTTGACCACGGCAAGACCAGACTTCTTGATGCCATCCGGAAGACGAATGTCGTGGACAGCGAAGCCGGTGGTATCACACAGCATATCGGAGCCTACCAGGTTGAGATAAACAAGCAGAAGATTACCTTTCTGGATACCCCCGGACATCAAGCCTTTACCGCCATGAGGGCACGCGGGGCACAGGTAACAGATATTGCCATTCTGGTCGTCGCTGCGGATGACGGGGTCATGCCCCAAACCCTGGAGGCCATCGGACATGCCAAAGCCGCCGGTGTGCCCATTATGGTCGCAATCAACAAAATGGATAAGCCTGAGGCAAACCCGGACAGGGTGAAACAGCAGCTTGCGGATGCCGGAGTGATCTGCGAGGAATGGGGTGGGGATACGATCTGCGTCCCGACCTCGGCAAGGGAGGGACAGGGCATTACGGAACTGCTGGAAAACCTTCTGATTCTCGCCGAGATGGAAAACCTCCGGGCAGACCCGAAACGTCCTGCCATCGGTGTCGTCATTGAAGCCGGGATGGATAAAAACAGGGGGCCGATCGCCACGGTGCTCGTCCATGACGGCACGCTGCGGTTAGGAGACATTGTCACAGTTGGGACAACATGGGGTCGGTTGAAGGCAATGTTCAATGAAACAGGCAAAAGACTGAAGTATGCTGAGCCGGCGACACCGGTGGCAATCATGGGCCTGGGCAGCGTCCCCCAGGTTGGGGATACCCTCAATGTTGTCGCTGACGAACACGAAGCACAGGTCTTGATACAGAAGCAACAGGAGGAAATCGCCAGCTCCCAGTCCCGAGCCAGGTTAAATCTGGATAATCTCTTTGACCAGATAAGCGCCGGTCACATTAAAGAGCTCAATGTGGTACTGCGTGCCGATGTTCAGGGTAGTATCGAACCGATCCGAAATTCCCTGGAGCAGCTCAGCACGGATAACCTCAAGGTCAGGATTATTCACAGCGGGACAGGGAACGTTACCGAGAGCGATGTGCTTCTTGCCCTTGCCTCAAAAGGTCTCCTTATCAGCTTCAGTGTCGGTGCCGAGCCGGGGGCAAAGCGACTTGCCGGTGCGGAGGGCGTCGACATACGTACGTACAACGTGATTTACACCATGATCGACGATGTCGCCAAGGCGCTCAAGGGGATGTTTGAGATAACACCCGTTGAGGTTGTTCACGGGCGCGCCGAGGTACGGGCGGTCTTCCCGGCAGGCAAAAACAAGGTGGCCGGTGTCTACGTTACCGAGGGTAAGATGAGCCGGGGCGATCAGGTCAGGGTGCGCCGCGGGAGTGACGTGCTGTCTGATTCCACCATGGCCAGCCTCAGACGTTTCAAGGAGAATGTCAGAGAGGTAGCCACCGGGTATGAGGCCGGTGTGGGTATTGTGGGCTTCAGCGGTTTTCAACCTGGTGACATACTGGAGTTCTACCGCAAGGAAAAGGTAGCCAGGGAAGGATAGTGTGATGGTGCATCGGATTGAGCGGTTGAATAGTCTTCTTCGCCAGGAAATAAGCGAGATTATTATCCGGCAGGTGAAAGACCCCAGGCTTGACAGCTCGGTTATCGTCACCGCGGTCGAAACTGCTGCGGATATCAAACATGCCACAATCTTTGTCAGCAAGATCGGAACGGAGGCCGAAAAGCAGGAAACGCTGGCCGCTTTAGAGACCGCTTCCGGTTTTTTCCGTCACGAACTGGGGGAAAAACTAAGATTACGCCATATCCCCGAGCTCAGCTTCCAGTGGGATGATTCCATCGAGCGGGGCGACCACCTGTTACAGCTGATTGATAAGGTTACCGAAGAGAGCCACCAGGAATAAGGCGGCAGAAAATGGCGCAGGGCATACTGAACCTCATCAAGCCCTATGGTGCGACCTCATTCAGCCTTGTCGCCGCCGTAAAACGCCTCACCGGCATAAAACACACCGGACATGCCGGCACCCTTGACCCATTAGCCACGGGGGTTTTACCCGTTTGCCTGGGGCAGGGAACACGCATCGTTGAGTTTCTCATGGATGCCACCAAGCTCTACCGGGCAGAGATCGAACTGGGGATGGCAACCGACACCTATGATGCCGCCGGGCGTATTCTTTACCGGGGGAATCCCGACGGGATAGGCAAAGAGCAGATGGAAATCGTCCTGAGCTCTTTTCGCGGTACCATCCAGCAGGTACCACCGATGTACAGTGCGCTCAAGCATCACGGTAAACCGCTTTACGTTCTGGCACGCTCCGGTATCAGCATCGCGAGAGAGAGCCGACAGGTGCAGATTCTACGCCTTGAGCTTCTTGACTACACCGCACCGGTACTCACGATAGAAATAGAATGCAGCAAGGGCACCTATATCCGCTCCCTAGCATATGACCTGGGGGAGCAGCTGGGTTGCGGGGCTTACCTGAAGAACCTCATGAGGCTCCGCTGCGGCCCCTTCGACATAAAAGAGGCGGTTTCCCTCCCGGAGCTTGAGGAGGCTGTCTGCTGCGGTTACTGGGAGCGTTATCTTTACCCTTTAGATGCTGTCCTCCTGCACCTGAACGCCGCCGTGGTGGGGGATGAGACAGGGGAGGATATCAAAAACGGGCGCCCGCTTGCCCTCAAGGGTAATCCAGCGCTCTCCCCTCCGGAGAGCTACTGCCGTGCCTATGCCACGAGCGGCAGCTTTCTCGGTGTGCTAAGGTACGATGCGTCAACAGGAGTGTGGCAACCGCATAAGGTTTTCTGCAGGTAGCCGCCAGGCTCCAGCGCTACCACACGGTAAAGCCGTGCCGAATCCGGCATCATAAAAATCCGATACCATCATGACGGGCAGATGAGTACCCGCGGCAGCGCGAAAAACGCATTTTTACGGCTGGGGCTTGACAGTAAACGGGTAAAAGGAATATAGTTCCCATGGTTCGTTCTTCGTAGTCATCCAGAAAATCAGTATGCTGAGATCGGGCAGGTGACATGCCCGATGCGGAAAATCAGCTTCTGGATCGCTTGTATCAACTAGAAGGGGAGGAAATTAACTTGGGTAAGATAAATGTTGCCATCATCGGGGTAGGTAACTGCGCCTCATCGCTGGTGCAGGGAGTCCACTACTACAGGCAGGCAAAGGAGGATGATTTCGTCCCTGGATTGATGCACGTAAATCTGGGCGGCTATCACGTGAGCGATATCAACTTCGTCGCCGCCTTTGATATTGATAAGAACAAGGTGGGCAAGGACCTGGCGGAAGCCATTTACGTTCCACCCAACAATACCATTAAGTTCGCCGATGTGCCGCTCACCGGGGTGAAGGTGTCACGCGGAATGACCCACGATAGTCTGGGCAAATATCTCTCACAGGTAATCGAGAAGGCACCGGGACCAACAGCCGACATCGTTGGTATCTTGAAAGAGACAAAGACCGACATCGTCCTGAACTACCTGCCGGTAGGCAGCGAGATGGCAACCAAGTGGTATATCGAGCAGGTACTGGATGCGGGCTGCGGCATGGTTAACTGCATCCCTGTCTTCATTGCCAGGGAGAAATACTGGCAGGGACGCTTCATGGAGAGAGGGCTGCCGGTTATTGGCGATGACATCAAATCCCAGCTTGGCGCGACGATCGTCCATCGTGTCCTGACGCACCTGTTCCGGGCGCGCGGGGTCAAGCTGGAACGTACCTACCAGCTCAACTTCGGCGGCAACATGGATTTCTACAACATGCTGGAACACGAGCGTAATATCTCCAAGAAAATCTCCAAGACCAACTCCGTCACCTCACAGCTTGACTATACCATTGACCCGCACAATATCCATGTCGGGCCCAGTGACTATGTCCCCTTCCTCGATGACCGCAAATACTGCTATATTAAGATGGAAGGACGCACCTTCGGGGATGTTCCCCTGAATGTGGAGCTGAAACTTGAGGTCTGGGACAGCCCGAACTCTGCCGGTGTCGTGATCGATGCCATCAGGTGCTGCAAGCTGGGTCTGGATCATAAAATCTCCGGAGCACTGGAAGCACCGGCATCCTATTTCATGAAATCGCCACCGGTACAGTACTCCGATGATGAAGCTCAAAGAAGACTTGAGACGTTCATCGCAGAGAACAGATTGGGGACAGAAGTCGCTCCGGAAGATGAGTCCGAATAACCCGGACTAAAGGTGGCTTGCGATGAAGATAGCCCTTGTGTCTCCCTATGATTTTGCCTATCCGGGTGGAGTGGTAAATCACATCACTGCCCTGGAGCAATGCTTTACACGCATGGGGCATACGGTTAAGGTAATTGCCCCGGCGTCCAGAGCGGTGGCTGTTTTCGGAGACCGGTTTATCCCGATCGGGAAACCACGCCCGGTCCCCACGAGCGGCTCGGTCGTCCGCATCACCCTGTCCCTGCACCTGGCAAGAACCATCAAAAGGGTTCTCGAAGAGGAGCAGTTTGACATCATCCATTTTCATGAGCCGCTGATGCCGATGCTCTGTACCGCGATGCTCCGCTTTTCAAAAACGGTTAACGTGGCTACCTTCCATGCCTGTCGCGGACAGCCAGCTTACGGTACCCTGAGACCATTCAGCACTTTTTTCTTCCGGAGAAGGGCGCGCAAGCTTCACGACAAGATTGCCGTTTCGGTCACCGCCATGAAGTTTGCCAGTAAATACATCCCGGGGCCCTATACGGTAATTCCCAACGGCGTCGATCTCAAGCACTTTTCACCCGACGTTCGCAAGATCGAACGTTTCTGCGACAGGAAATTAAACATCCTGTTTACCGGCCGGCTGGAGAGCCGCAAGGGTCTAATCTATCTCCTCAGGGCATACCAGCGCATTAAGAAGGAAGCACTCAACACCCGTCTCATCGTCGTCGGCCCCGGTACAAGGTTGCGTCGTAAATACGAGCGATGGGTGAAGCAAAACCGCCTTCCCGATGTCGTGTTTGCCGGCCATGTCCCGTATGATGAGCTACCCCGCTATTACAAGACAGCCGATATCTTCTGCTCTCCGGCGACCGGACAGGAAAGCTTCGGCATCGTTCTCCTTGAGGCGATGGCCATGGACAAACCCATCGTGGCATCAAATATCGAAGGCTATGCCAGCGTGATCACGCATGGCGTCGACGGCATCCTGGTGCCGCCAAAGGATGACCGGGCACTTGCCCGAACGCTGATGACCCTGATCACACATCAATCACTGCGTGAGGAGATGGGGGCACAGGGAAGACTGACGGCGATGAAATACCGCTGGGAGGATATTGCACACCGGGTATTTAATTTTTACCTGCAGGCGATTCAACAAGCCGCCGAAAAGAAGGAATCCTCAACAGTCGGGTTGCTGGTTTAGACGAAAATGAATAACATCATAGATAAAGCCATTTTGCCGAAGGGGCAATCGAAAGGGAAGCTGGCCGACATCCGTCAGACGCTCGCCCGCTCTTTTACCGGGCCAATCGTCAGGCTCCTTGCCCACACGGGCATCCATCCCAACGGCATCACCTGGTTTGGCTTCCTGCTGACTTTAGCGGCGGCGCTGCTTATTATCCTGGGCTATTTCCCGGCTTCCGGGGTGATAGTGCTCGTCGCCGGTTTCTGCGATTCACTTGACGGGGCGCTTGCCCGACATACCGGCAGGGTCACCAGATATGGTGCCGTGCTTGATTCGACACTTGACCGCGCCTCCGAAGGGGTATTGCTCCTCGCGATTCTGGTCTTCTATCTTGCTCATGCCAGCGAGAGACCTGTTATCATTGCCTCGCTGGTTGGTGCCGCCTTAATCGGCTCTTACCTCGTCAGCTACATCAGGGCGAGGGCAGAAGGCATGGGTCTCACCTGCACGGTGGGCATATCAACCCGCACCGAGAGGGTGGTGGTCATGGTGCTGGGTCTCCTGTTCAATCAGATTATGATTGCCCTGGTTGTGATTGCCCTGTTCAGCCTTTTTACTGCCGGACAAAGGCTTGCGCACGTCCGGCAGCAAACAAAAGGGGATAAATAACACCAGGGGAATACTTCTCTATTCTTTCCCAAAAGAAAATATTGATTCGGGTGGTGGTAAAAATGCCAGTAATTGCGGTGATCGGTGCTCAATGGGGAGATGAAGGTAAAGGTAAAGTAGTTGACTTTCTTGCCGAGAAGGTCAAGACTGTCGTCCGCTTCTCCGGCGGTGATAACGCCGGTCATACGGTAATCAACGCCTACGGGAAGTTCCCGCTGCACCTGGTGCCTTCAGGTATCTTCTGGCCGCAGACCACCTGCATCATCGGCAAC
>JBDRFO010000123.1:0-2208 GCA_043818655.1 Chloroflexota bacterium | reverse complement strand
GGGGTTACGCCATCCCCGATTTGGGCCCGGCTTATTTCTGCCACCAGGTCATCAGTGTGAGGGCCATAGGCCTCATCGGCTGGAATGGTAGCGCCTCTCTTTTCCCCAACCTTCATCCCGCTGACAGCCTTTTCAAACCCGAAAATCACCTGATCAGCACCCAGGGTGAACTCAAAAGGGTCAAGCCCTTCCGACGAATCGAAGACTGTGCCGTCAGCCAATTTGCCGGTATAATGCACCTGGACGGTATCGCCATGCTTTGCCTGTCTTGTATCAGGTGTCGCGCTACATCCAGTCATAACTACTCCTATTATCAAGATTACCGCCAAAACAATAGAGATGCTTTTCAACATGATACTCTCCGACTTTTATATTAAGCTCCGGGCCAACAGGGCAAATCCAGCTCTCCACCTTGAGCGTTGCGGCATTGTACACCCGCCGCTGGCTGGCGGGCAAATAATCCGTTTTTTGCATAGCGGGGCACTTTAGTGTATAATTACCTATCGTTTCAGTTTAGGTTACTAATGCTGCTATGCATCCTGCTAATATACTTAAGTGTTGGATGACCCGAACTCTAACTAAGAATTAAAAAGAGAGGAGGTCATCCAATGAGTTTTCAGGACAAGTCTATCCACTGTTCCGATTGCGGAACTACCTTCAGTTTTACTGTAGGGGAACAAGAATTTTTCGAATCTAAAGGTTTTACCAACCAACCCAAGCGTTGCCCCCTGTGCCGACGAGCTAAGAAACAACAGGACGGCGGTTCAAATGGTGGCTACAGCAGCAGCATGTCTAGATCTGGTAGGGACTACTAGTTTGATATTGAGACATAGGCCCTTCGTGGCCTTTACATGTTCCTACGCAAGTTTTATAAAAGGAGTATCAAGATGAATATCTATGTAGGCAACTTATCCTACGACGTGACCGAAGAGGAGTTAAGAGAGGAGTTCGCTGCTTTCGGAGGGATCACATCTGTAAGCGTCATAAAGGACAAGTACACCGGTCAATCCAAGGGATTTGCCTTTGTTGAAATGCCGGTATTGTCTGAGGGCCAAGCTGCAATTACTGGCCTCAATGGAAAAACACTAAAGGACCGGACGCTTACTGTCAACGGGGCTCGCGAACGTTCTTCTGATAGCAGAGGCGGTGGCTCCTATGGCAACAGAGGTGGTGGTGGCGGTAGAGGCGGCGGTGGTAGAGGCGGTGGCTTTGGCGGCGGCGGCGGCGGAAGACAACGAAGATATTAGATTTAACCTTCATTATTTTCTGCTTTAAGACACGCAGGCTATATTCACCACTGCGCAGGGCTATTGATTCAGGCGCCAGTTATAAGGCGTGGACAATGATAACCTTGCTGCCAAGGAAGGTGGGAACATGAATATCTATGTGGGTAACCTTTCTGTTGAGGTAACTGAGGATGAACTGCGACGAGAATTTATGGCTTTCGGACAAGTTCTGTCTGTAACCATTATGGACGATAAGTACAATTCTGGTGGCGAATCCAGGGGATATGGATTTGTTGAAATGCCATCAAAACCTGAAGGCGAGACCGCGATTATCAGCCTTCAAGGGAAAGCTATAAATGGCCAGGTGATTGATGTCATTGCGGCTCTTCCTCTTTCAGCCAAAAGAGATACGGCGTACATACATGGCAGAAGGGGTAGGCGGCCTGGCAGTAATGGCCGCCACAGAAAATACTAAGTGCAAGTCGCCTGCCATATCCCAAAGAAAGAAAAGATAAGATAAGTAATGCTATATTATACTGAGGAGTTTTAATGAGTTTCGAAACCTTTAATTTTGATCCGAGCATCATGACCGGTGTGCGGGCGCTTGGATACGTTACACCCACACCGATCCAGCTTAAATCCATTCCGCCAATCATGCAGGGCCGTGATATCATTGGTCTGGCACAGACGGGAACCGGCAAAACCGCTGCCTTTGTGCTGCCAATACTGCAGCGTCTGCTGCGAAGCCCACGGGGTCAAGTTGGTGCTCTCATAATCTCGCCCACGCGTGAATTAGCTGAGCAAACATGCGAGACTATTAAGGAATTAGGACAACAAACTGGACTGCGTGGTCTTGCCGTTTACGGCGGGGTGAGCATGAATCGACAAATCCTTGGGCTGCGTAGTAGGGCCGAAATCGTTGTAGCCTGCCCCGGCCGCCTGCTCGACCACCTTTGGCAGGGCACAATCGATTTATCGCATG
>JBDRFO010000122.1:0-2626 GCA_043818655.1 Chloroflexota bacterium | reverse complement strand
CACAAACGGGGAAAAGGTACCGACAAATAGTGAATACTTATATTGCCGCCCAGCGAGGTGGTTCGGTTCGGGCCGTTCCTAATTGAAAGCGACAAAGTATTGGCCATTTCCCTTTGATTAGAGACTTCGTCCAAACAGATGTGCATATTATGGACCGATAAAAGCCGTTTACATCAAACTATTGTAAAGCGCTACGCGGCTTACGATTGGGTAAAGCATGGTGCCAAAGAATTTGTACGAGGCAATGCTCACGTGAAAACGACAGAATCATTTAGGGCTCATTTAAAAAGTGTCAAACAGGGCATATATCACTATCTGAGTGACAAACATCTTGCCCGGTATTTAAATGAAATTAGCTTTCGCTGGAACCATAGGGTTCCAGATAAAGAAATATTCATATTTTTGGTTATAGTTCCGTTACTCAAAATATAACCGCAGGACAGACAATCTGTCCTGCGGTATCAATTGGAGGTACATAACATGATTGAAGCGGCAATACAAGCTTTTGGGTATATGTTTCGACTTGACGTCTTTAGCATGCTCCTGGCTGGCATCGCCGTTGGCATCACCATCGGCATTCTGCCGGGACTGGGCGGCACAACCGGCATGTGCATACTGCTGCCCTTTGTATGGACGTTAAAGCCTGAGGCGGCGCTGGCACTGCTCATCGGGATGATCGGGGTGCTGAGGACATCGGACACCATTCCAGCGGTGCTCTTCGCAGTTCCGGGCACGGCCGGCGCACAGGCGACGATTGTGGACGGCTATCCCCTGGCGCAAAAGGGACAGGCCGGTCGAGCGCTAGGCGCTTCTTTTCTCGCCTCACTCATCGGAGGGCTGTTCGGTGCTGTCTGCTTGACCATATCATTACCCCTTGCCCGTCCCTTTGTCCAAATGCTGACTTCAGCCGACTTCTTTATGCTCTGCATCTGGGGCATCGCGATGGTAGGGGTCCTGGCAGGCAGCCAGCCCATTAAAGGTGTCCTCGCGGGACTTCTTGGACTATTGCTGTCGGCAATGGGCGGTGCACCATCTTTTTATGAATTCAGGTACACATTCGGTCTTTCCTATCTGGAAGATGGAGTTTCACTAGTTATCGTAGCGCTGTCGGTCTTTGCAATCCCTGAAATTACCGACCTTGTGATCAGGGGCACCGTGATTGCTACCATACCTGACCAACTGAACAGAGGGATACGAGACGGGATGATGGATACCTTGCGGAACTGGTGGCTTGTCCTGCGGGTCAGTGCCTTGGGTACTCTTATCGGTTTTATACCTGGTCTGGGTGCATCTACGGCGAACTGGGTTGCCTACGGTTATGCTCTTCAATGTGCTAAGGACAAGTCACAGTTTTCCAAGGGCGACATCCGGGGCGTCATCGCCCCTGAGGCGGCGAACAACGCTGCCGACGGCGGTGCAATTATCCCCACCCTGCTCTTCGGCATACCGGGCAGCGGCTCCATGGCGATCTTCCTGTTCGCTTTGATGGTCATGGGTGTGAACCCGGGATATGATATGCTGACAACGCAGCTGCCGCTTGCCTTTGTCTGCGTCTGGAGTTTCGCCCTTGCAAATGTTATCGCGGCAGGCCTCTGCATCTGTCTGGCACGCCCGTTTGCCGCTCTTACCAAGGTGAAAGTCCATTCCTGGGTGCCTGTTGCGCTGATGCTGATCATCCTGGGCGCATATCAGACAAATCGCAGCTGGGGCGATCTTTTAGCTCTTATGCTTCTGAGTCTTCTGGGCTGGTTTATGAAGCGCGCAGGCTGGCCCAGACCCCCTGTGATCATTGGTTTCGTGCTCGGGACATTGGCGGAAAAATACTTCTGGATCAGTACCGCACTTTACGGTGTCACCTGGCTCTGGCAACCGGGCGTGATTATCATGGCAATCATCATAACCATTTCCGTGCTGGCGGGCCTACGTATGAAACCGCCGGAGGTCACATTGGCGGAGGCGGAGGTAATAAAAACATGAAGAAGTTATTCAACGTAAAAGTCGGGTTTTCATTGTTCATACTGCTGGTGTTTGCTTACGGAGCCAATGAAGTGAAAGACATGGTCTTGGGTGCGGCCATTTTCCCGATTGCCGTTTCAAGCCCGGGCCTGATCCCGACCTTGATTCAACTATATCGTGAGATACGGGTAAGCTTGGATCCAGAGAGGGCATCCAGTAATGAGCTGGTCATTGATGTCGGCAGTGATACAACAATTCCCACCAAGATGATATATGCAAGGGGTTTAAGATTTTTCTCCTGGATTATTGGCCTCTACGGGGCAATCTTTGTCATCGGTTTTAAAGTATCGATCCCACTCTTTTTTATTCTGTTCATGAGGATTGAAGGTAAAACCCAATGGCGCACCATAGTTCCGGTGACTTTGGTTTCACTTTACGCCATTTACTTTCACTTCCAGGCTTTGCTGGGTGTGTACTGGCCGGACTCCTTGCTCCAGCATTCGGGTTGGATTCCGATCCCCTGGCTTTTCCAGTGACCCTAGCGGTTGTTAAAGGGAAAACACTATAATCAGGTCATCCGGCATTGTCCCCCCTTAGGCGGATCGTCAGTTGAGACTCGGGAGCTTTGGTAATTAAAGCTCCCGGATAGGGTCAAACTGCATTTTGTTTT
>JBDRFO010000121.1:0-16119 GCA_043818655.1 Chloroflexota bacterium | reverse complement strand
GGGTGCGATACCCCCTTAAATTTTGTATTTGGCAAAGGAGGGGCTAATAATGAGCGAACATCAGTATTTTGCCGCCAATGAAAAGGACGAAGTAGAGTTTAAACGTCTCAGATTACTCGAAGAAACCTATGACCCCAACACAATTCGTTATATGGAGAAATTGGGGTTGAAAAAAGGATGGGACTGCCTTGAAATTGGCGCTGGGGCTGGTTCAATAGCAAACTGGCTCGCAGCACAAGTTGGGCCATCAGGGAAAGTCGTTGCCACAGATATTGATACAAGATTATTAAGGCATTTGAACGCTGTTAATATTGAAGTGCGACAACACGACATCCTTAAAGATGCTCTGGAAATGAATAAATATGACCTTGCCCATTGCCGACTTCTTCTCATGCATCTACCTGAGCCTGAAAAAGCCCTGAAACGAATGGTGAACGCAATACGCCCGGGTGGTTGGCTTTTAATTGAAGAACTCGACTTAAGTTCGGAGTTGTCTATCGATACAACAAATCCATCTGCTGCCTCGTTTGTTAGGACTCGTCAAATTATATTTGATGCAAATCAGAAAAAAGGCACAATAGATCCATTTCTTGGGCGCAGAGTGCGTGGCCTCTTGGAACAGTCTAGATTAACTGATGTTAACAATGAGGGATGGACTTACATAGGCCGTGGAGGCAATACCCCCGAAGCACAACTACGAAGAAGGACCATGCAAGTGACGGCGAAGCCTCTGGTTACGGCTGGCATTCTTACTCAAGAGCAGTACGAAAACACCCTGCGTATGTACGAAGACCCATCTTTTTATTTTCTTACAGCCACAACTTTTAGCGCTTGGGGCAGGAAACCAGCAAAGTGAAAAATATTTTAGTGAAGGAGGTCAAACATGCTCACTGTTTGGGAAGCAATACAGCAGAGGCGAAGCATCCGCAGATACACGGACAATGATGTCTCTGATGCGATGATTGACCAGATGCTTGAGGCAGCAAGGCTGGCACCATCAGGAAGTAATGCTCAACCCTGGCGTTTTATCGTGGTGAGAGACCTGAAGGTGAAAGATGACATCTGCCAGCTTAGCTACGGACAGCGATTCATTGTGGATGCTCCTGTAGCGATTGTCTGCCTCACCGACCTCTCCTGCTATTCACAGGAACGCAGAAAGAACATGTGGAATGAGATTGTTGAGAGCGGTATGCAAACCGAGTTCTCAGGACAAATAGCGACGCGTGAGTTCTGGGATAAAGTTGCCTCAATGCCTTTCAACCGTGAAGTAGAGTTTAAGGAGGGGAGCGTCAGTAACCCATATTGCCATTGAGCACATGGTCCTGATGGCAACAGCGCTGGGATTGGGCACATGCTGGATAGGTGCTATTGATGTCGCTGGTCTTAACAAATATTTCAACCTGCCAGAGAATATCACCACGCTGATTGTCCTGACCGTTGGCTATCCGGCCGAACCTATCCCCAAACAGCGTCCCCGCTTGAAGATGGAGGAGATTTTACTCAAACCTTTGCCCAAGCGGGCAGGGAGCGGAGCTTCAGTCTGAGGTCAGAAAAGGGTAAGCAATAACGAAGACAGCATGATTTTAAGCTGAGAGGGCTGGCTTATTGTGCCTTCCCTTAGAGTGCGCCATGCACCAGTGTCTGGGTATCCTGAATCCCCTGAGCATTACGATGATTTATAACCTTCTATTTGCGGTCTGGCAAGACTTTTTTACCCTGCTTCAGTCACCTGCGGCAGCAAGCTCCGCCGCTTTGGGTAAAATGCGGCGCAGGTACGCACCCGTCAGGGAAGATTTTTCTCCGGCAACCTCCTCCGGCGTCCCGGTAGCGACAACCTCACCACCTTTTTCGCCGGCACCGGGCCCCAGGTCAATGATGTAATCCGCACTCTTCATGACATCAAGATGGTGCTCAATCACCACCACCGTATTCCCGGCATCAACGAGACGCTGGAGCACCCGGAGCAGGGCGGCAACATCATGAAATGAGAGACCGGTTGTCGGCTCATCCAGGATATAGAGCGTCCGTCCCGTGGCGCGTTTTGAAAGCTCTGTCGCCAGCTTTACCCGCTGCGCCTCACCGCCGGAAAGGGTGGGTGCCGGCTGCCCCAGGTGGATATAGCCCAGGCCGACATCCCGCAGGGTCTGCAGCCTGTTCTTCACCCTGGGGATATTTTCAAAGAAGACAAGCGCCTGCTCCACCGTCATGTCCAGCACCTCGGCGATGTTCCTGTCCTTGAACTTTATCTCAAGTGCCTCACGGTTATACCGTTGACCATGACAGACATCACAGGGCACGGTGACATCAGGCAGGAACTGCATCTCAATCCTGATATATCCTTCCCCGCGACATGCCTCACAGCGCCCCCCCTTGACGTTAAAAGAGAAACGTCCCGGGCCGTAACCGCGCATACGAGCTTCCGGTGTCCGGGCAAAAAGCTCACGTATCGGCGTAAAGGTGCCGGTATAGGTCACCGGGTTGCTCCGCGGCGTCCGCCCGATGGGTGACTGGTCAACATTGACCACCTTGTCGATGTGCTCAAGACCACTGATGGTATCAAATGCACCGGGTTTCTCTCTGGCACGGTAGTAAACCTGCGCCAGCTTGCGGTAGAGAATCTCATCAATGAGGGTGCTCTTGCCGCTCCCGGAGACACCGGTAACACAGACAAATTTCCCCAGCGGGATGCGGACATTAATGTTTTTCAGGTTGTTCTGCCTTGCCCCGCTGATTGTTATCTCAAGCCCTGAGCCGTCCCGGCGCTTCTCCGGTAACGGAATCCGCCTGGCACCGGAAAGGTATTGCCCGGTAATTGACTCACGGCAGTTCATGATTTCATCAATTGTTCCTGTCGCCACAACCTCACCGCCGTGCTCCCCGGCACCGGGGCCCATATCAATGATATGGTCAGCAGCGCGCATCATGGCTTCGTCGTGCTCCACCACCAGCAGGGTATTCCCCAGGTCTCTGAGTCTCTTGAGTGTCCGGATGAGGCGGTCATCATCCGCCGGGTGCAGACCGACCGTCGGCTCATCACAGATATAGAGCACGCCCATCAGCCCGCTCCCGATCTGGGTCGCCAGACGGATTCTCTGGCTCTCCCCACCGGAGAGTGAGGCGGCGGCACGGTCAACAGTGAGATAGTCCAGCCCGACATCCTTCAGGAAGCCAAGACGCGACCTGATCTCTTTCAGAATCTGGTGTGCAATCATCCGCTCCCGCGGGGATAAGATACCCCCACCCTCATCCCCGATCGCCGTCACCCACTCAAGAAGCGAGGTGACCGGCAGGGCACAGATTTCGGCAATATTTTTGCCGTCAATGGTTACCGCGAGCACCTCCGGCTTGAGCCGCCTGCCCTCACAGGCAGGACAGGGACGGGAAACCATGTAGCGCTCAATATCCGCCCGCGAGTTTTCTGACTCAGTATCGCGGTAGAGCCTTTCCATGCGGGGAATAACCCCCTCGAAGCCGTTATGATGCTCCCTGATATGTCCGAAGCGGTTACGGTAGCGGTGGTGTTTGCCGCCTTCCCCGTAGAGAATAAGGTCAAGCTGCTCCGGCGTAAGGTCTTTTACCCTGGTGTCCATCGAGAAACCATGCCGGCGCGCCAGATTTTCAATCTGGTAGAAATACCAGGACTGGAACTGCCACGGGAAGATGGCGCCGCGGGCTAAAGTAATCTCCCGGTCGGGGATGATGAGATCAGGGTCTATCTCCAGCTTATAGCCAAGACCGGTACACTCGGGACAGGCGCCGTGCGGACTGTTGAAGCTAAAGTTACGCGGCTCAATCTCACCTATGCTGATGCCGCAGTAAACACAGGCAAAATGCTCGGAGAAGAGCATATCCTTCCCCTCACCGGGAGACACCAGGATAATACCCCCACCAAGCTTAAGGGCGGTTTCCACCGAGTCTGCCAGGCGGGCGGCACTGTCTGCCTGCCCCACCACCAGCCGGTCAACCACCGCCTCAATGGAGTGTTTTTTCTTTTTATCCAGATTAAACTCGGTAGCAAGGTCGGCAACCTTCCCGTCAACGCGCACCCTTGCGTACCCTGCCTTGCGCAGGTCGTCGAAGACCGCCTGGTACTCCCCCTTGCGGTCGCGCACCACCGGCGCCAGAATCTGGATGCGGCTCGCTTCCGGCAGTGCCTGGATGGAATCAACAATCTGCTGCACCGTTTGCATGGCAATCTCCCTGCCACACTGCGGGCAGTGGGGATGACCGATACGGGCAAAAAGAAGCCTCAGGTGGTCATAAATCTCCGTTACCGTGCCTACCGTAGAGCGCGGGTTACGACCGGGGCCCCTCTGGTCAATGGAGATAGCCGGACTTAAGCCCTCGATATAATCAACATCAGGCTTCTCCATGAGACCCAGAAACTGACGTGCATAGGCGGACAGGCTCTCGACATAGCGGCGCTGACCCTCGGCATATATCGTATCAAACGCAAGCGAGCTTTTCCCTGAGCCGGAAACACCGGTAACGATTACCAGCCTGTCACGGGGGATAACGACATCAATGTTCTTGAGGTTGTGCTCCCGGGCACCTTTGACAATGATCACATCAAGCGGCATACTTCCTCCACCACAAAACAACATATTTTAGCACGATGCCGCAAACCGTCACAAGCCAGACAGGCCGGTTTCAGCTTTAGAAATCATCCGGAAATTCAGTATCCAGAGATAGGGCACATTATATGCGCATCCTCAGAAAAACAGTTACTGGATAGCGTCAGCATTTCTTTATTTCATCTTTAAAAAAGCATCCTTTTCTCCTCTGGCAAAGGAGAAAAGAACTGGTAGTAAGGTTCATAACTCACCACACACTGACACATCCCGTGCACAGCCTTTTACATTTTGAAATGCGCCATGTCAGAAGAGACAGAGCGGGAAAGCAAAACCGTTTACCTTCTCTACGGATGCAGACCCAGTATTTCCTTGACCCGCCCGATTTCACCGCTTGCCAGGCGGACTTTAATCCCGTGGGGATGATTCGCAGACTTTGTCAGAATATCTTTCACGATACCCTCGGTCAGTTTTCCGGAGCGCTGGTCTTTCTTTAAGACAATGGAAACCCGCAACCCTGATTTTATCTTATCGCGATTTGTGCCGTTCGTCACACTGCAAGCCTTCCCGCAACTATATTTCCGGATCCGGGTATGTCACGCACACCTGCCTTCGTATCCTGAGTTTTCGGATGAGACTTCTAATTCTATCTTTTTCCGAACGCGGTGTCATCTGGCATTTTATAGGAAAAGCCAGTCTCAGGTCAGACACGCACCCCGACTTGAAGACCCATCAATCCGGGACGGCGAACACCGGTTTCCCCACTCAAAAGGAGCAGAACTGAGCTTCAAGCGGATTGTCACGTTCAAAGGGTGAGGCTGCCTTAACGTGACACAATCAGCTTCAAGATGCATTGACACCTTCATGTGCCCTAAAGTAACATAAGGCTGTCATGCTTGCCAAAGTACGAAGCTGTGCGGTCATCGGGCTGGACGGGGCGGTTGTCGAGGTGGAGGTGGACATCTCGCCCGGCTTACCCGCTTTTACCATTGTCGGGCTGCCGGACACAGCGGTGCAGGAGGCAAAAGAGCGCGTCCGCGCCGCCATCAGAAACTCCGGGACGGCTTTCCCCATGAAGCGCATCGTGGTCAACCTTGCCCCTGCCAGCCTCAAGAAAGCCGGGCCTGCTTATGACCTGCCGATTGCCGTCGGCATATTGTTAAGCTCAGGGCAAATAACGGCTGATACTGCCGATACCCTGTTTCTTGGGGAGCTTTCCCTTGACGGCAGTCTGCGTCACACCAACGGGATACTGCCCATGGTGTCCCTGGCAAGAGAACAGGGCATTTCCCGCATCATTGTCCCCCGCACCGATGCCAGGGAGGCGTCCCTGGTCGAAGGGACGAAAATCCTGCCCTTCAACTCGCTGGCAGAGCTTACCGGTTATTTTCGCGGGGAGATTGCGGTCCCGGAATACGAACCCGATGGTCTTCCGGAATACATGCCGCCGGCTTTTCCCGCCGCCGAGCTTGCCGAAATCAGGGGACAGGAGCATGTCAAAAGAGCCATCGAGGTGGCCGCCGCCGGTGGGCATAACCTCATCATGATCGGGCCTCCCGGCAGCGGCAAGACCCTCCTGGCACGTGCGCTTCCCTCCATATTACCGGAGATGACAAACGATGAAGCCATTGAGGTAACCAAGATTTACAGCATCAGCGGTCTGCTGCCTTCGGATACTCCGCTGATAAAACAGCGCCCCTTCCGCGCTCCCCATTACACCATCTCACATGCCGGACTGGTCGGCGGGGGTCATTTCCCCAAACCCGGTGAAATAAGTCTCAGTCACCGCGGTGTGCTCTTTCTTGACGAGCTACCGGAGTTCGGACATTCCCTCCTTGAGGTCTTAAGACAGCCGATGGAGGACAAAATCGTCACCATCAGCCGCGCCCAGGGGAGTGCGACCTTCCCAGCAAATTTCCAACTTGTTGGGGCGATGAATCCGTGTCCCTGTGGCTACTACGGTGACCCCTTCAAGCCCTGCACCTGCTCACCGGGACTGATTTCACGCTATCAGAAAAGACTGAGCGGCCCGCTTATCGACCGCATTGATATCTTTGTTGACGTACCACATATTGATTACGAGAAGCTTGCCGGGGACAGGCTGGGGGAAAAATCGGATGCCGTCCGCGCCAGGGTCAGGACGGCACGCACCTTACAGAGGAAACGCTTTCAGGAAACCGGCCTTGCCTGTAACGCTGAGATGACACCAGCCGAGGTCAGGAAATTCTGCCAAACGGAAGAGAGTGCCCGGAGCCTGCTCAAGGCAGCGATGAAACAGCTCTACCTCTCCGCCCGCGGTTTCCACCGTATCCTGAAGCTATCACGAACCATTGCTGACCTGGAAGGCAGCGAAGAAATTAAAGCAAACCACGTTGCCGAGTCACTCCAGTACCGGCCAAGAAGCCTGGTGTAGCGCTGATTCCACAGTAACATTTTGCAGTTTACGGTACACGGCTGTCCGTCTGGAACATACCGCACATCAAAACACAAAAGCCTGATTCCACAGTAACATTTTGCTGTTTACGCTACACTGCTCTCCGCCCGGGACATGCCACACGCCAGACGGATTCAGGAGAATGACCGAAGTAAGGCTGCAAGTGCAATACCTGCAACCTTACCGCAACAAATTTTTGTATCCGGAACTACTCTCAGAGCACCTAGCATCCCGTCAGTTAATACATACTATTAACATCATGAGCGTGCTAAGGTAGCTTTGGTATCACTTATTAGCCTGACAAGACACTAGGGAGTGCGAATTTTTACAGGGCTGCCGGTCTCTACCTGAGTGCTGTTGGGTATCTGGCGACGATGGCTGAACATGGGGTGTCGCATAAAGGACGGAACATCCAGTTCATCCTCGGTTTTCAGCGCCCTGAGAATCTTATCCTGTTCCATACTCTCGGTATCAGATGCACCCATCTGGGTAAACCCGGTCGCAATGAGCGTAATCTTCACATCATTCGCCATGCTGGAGTCATGAACAACGCCGAAAATAATATTGGCATCCTGAGAGACGGTATCCCTGACGACCTGAGCCGCCTCGTTAACCTCTTGCAGGGTAAGACTCTCACCACCGACAACATTAA
This sequence comes from Chloroflexota bacterium, assembly GCA_043818655.1. GTDB lineage: Bacteria > Chloroflexota > Dehalococcoidia > Dehalococcoidales > JAZDNC01 > JBDRFO01. The sequence continues at coordinate 8,462 of JBDRFO010000121.1, read as the reverse complement.
GTAATACTCCTCTGGCGCCCTTAATTGAAACCTCCAGCAGGGGGCTGGCCAACGCTTCTTTCGCTGCGTTCACCGCCCTGTCTTTGCCGGAGCCGATCCCAATTGACATCCAGGCCGGGCCAGCATCTTTCATGATTGCCCTGACATCCGCGAAATCCAGGTTAATGATACCCGGTAACGTAATTACCTCAGAGATGGCTTTCACACCGTTATACAGGACACTATCTGCCAGTCTGAAGGCGTTTTCAACACCGGTCTTCTGGTCGCAAAGAGAGAGCAAGCGATCATTAGGGATGATAATCAGGGTATCTACCTTGGTAAGAAGGCCAACAATACCTTCCTCGGCAGTACGCATCCGGCGGGAACCTTCAAAGGAAAAAGGCTTTGTGACAATCCCGATGGTCAGAGCACCGCATTTCTTGGCGATCTCTGCAATCACGGGAATGGAGCCTGTCCCGGTACCTCCACCCATACCGCAGGTAACAAAAACCATATCTGCCCCGGATAAAAGCTCTCTTAACTCATCCCGATTCTCTTCAGCCGCCTTCTGCCCAACATGATGGTCGCCACCACAGCCCAACCCCTTGGTGAGTTTCTCGCCAAGCTGAAAACGGACCGGCGCTTCCACAAGCGCCAGGGCTTGAGCATCAGTATTCATGGCGATGAATTCAACACCCTTGATATCTTCCCTGACCATACGGGTTATCGAGTTACAGCCACCACCACCCGCACCAATAACCTTGATCTTAGCCGGATTAGGGACAAGACTCTGCTTTGCCATATAATTTTTCCTCCTCCCTCTAATATGCTTTATGACTTTATCGTTTTAGCGAAATAGATTTCTAAGCTGTGAAACCAGGCGCCACAGGTTGCGCGCCAGTCCTCTCCCCGGCGCCGGCTTGCTCCGGTTCTTTGCCCCCCAGAGCATCAGTCCCACCGCCGTGGCATAAATCGGATTATGCAGGTTATCGGGAATACCGTTGAAATTGGACGGGGTGCCAATCCTCACCGGAACACGTAACACCTCGCGACCCAGGCTTTCAATACCCGGAAGATTGGACCCACCACCGGTAAGCACCAGGCCGGCCGGAACCAGTGTCTCGTATTCGTTCTGCGGCAACTCCAGAACAATCAGCCTCAGGATTTCATCCACGCGTGCCCGGATAATCTCGCACAGGTCCTGATACGAAGCGCCATGCCCGTCCGATGACATCGTGACCTCCGACTGCGTCTTCCCTTCATAAATCGGCATGACACTGCCGTAGGTTTTCTTCATCTGCTCCGCCACATCAAAAGGCAGCCCCAGTCCGATCGCGACATCCCTGGTAATCTGGTAGCCGGCTACGGGCAGCACCGATGTATGGTAAATGCTTCCCTCCTTAAAAACAGAGATATCGGTCGTCCCACCACCGATATCCGCCATGATCACCCCCACCTGTTTTTCATCTTCGGTGAGCACCGCTTCACTCGAGGCGAGGGGCTCCAGCACAAGATCGTCAATATCCAGCCCGATGCCGCGGACGCACTTCACCAGGTTCTGAACCGAGGTTATCGCAGCCGTGATGATATGCATCTCCACATCCAGGCGGAACCCGTGCAACCCGACAGGATTCTTGACGCCCTGCTGCCCGTCAATCCCGTAGTTACGGGGAATAACATGCAGCAATTTCCGGTCACTGGGAACCTTGACGCTCTGGGCCGAGGCAAGAACACGTCTCAAGTCATCCGGCCTTACCAGCCGGTCATTACGGGTAATCGAAACCTCCCCGCGACTGTTGGCCGAGTCAACATGCCTTCCGGTAACACCCACATAGGCTGATTCCACCCTGTAGCCGCAGGCCATCTCCGCCCGACTCACCGACTCGCGAATTGCTGTTTTTGCCTCATCAATGTTGGTGACCAGTCCTTTGTGCATGCCGGCACTGGGAACGATACCAACACCGACGATGCGCAGGTCACTATCATCTCGACACTCAGCAATAATGGTGCAAACCTTGGTCGTACCAACATCAATCGCTGTCAAAGTAGTCCGCTTTGCCATTTAATCCTCCTTGACCATCTCTATTTTACCCATTGATAGTATGTGTCTGTTTTTCACATTTTTCTGACCGCTCCTGAGCCTCAAGACAGATACAGGGTGGTCATAAAGGCAGTTCTAAGCCGCTTCAGGATTGCCGGCCGGCGCCACCCCTGACCGTTGGGCTCCGTCAAGACACGTTCTTCTTCAGTTCTCTCATGGTATTCATCAGGACTGATGATGCGCTCAGCTGCCCGGATTCTGGCACTACGGGAGCGCGGATTGACCAGAATCTCTTCATCGGTAGGCGTAACCACCTTTCTATTAACAATCCGAAGACGGGCTTTATGATGACAAACACACCGGACAGTCCCCGGTGGGCAGATACAATCGCGTGACTCACGAACCATCACCTGTTTGACAATACGGTCTTCAAGTGAATGATAGCTGATTACCACCAGTCTTCCCTCAAAACCAAGCAGTTCAATTGCCTGCTCAAGAGTTATCTCCAGATTTTCCAGTTCGCTGTTAACGGCAATCCGCAGCGCCTGAAATGTGCGGGTCGCGGGATGAAGCCTTCCGCGCCTGCCCCCCACCGCCTTTTCGACAGCGCTCACCAGCTCAAATGTGGTCTTTACCGGACGCCTGGCAACAATGCTGCGGGCTATCTGGCGACTTTTACGCTCCTCGCCGTAAGTCCAGATAAGATGAGCGAGCCTGTCCTCCGTCATGGTATTGACCATCTCGGCAGCGGTAATACCCTGTTCCGGATTGAAACGCATATCAAGAGGGGCATCTTCCTGAAAGCTAAAACCACGCTGCCCTCCCAGCTGAAGCGAGGAAAGACCCAGATCAAAAAGAATGCCGTGCACCGGCATGAAATCATATTTGATACAGATTGCCCGCAAATGAATAAAGTTCTCATGTAGCAGCAAAACCGCATCCTGGTACGGAGCGAGCCGCTCCCCGGCGATCTTAACGGCTTCCGGATCGGCGTCAATACCAAGGAGCTGTCCTCCGGGTAAGCTGTGTTCCAGAATCGCCGCGGCATGTCCCCCACCCCCCAGGGTGCCGTCAACATAGCGCCCCCCTGGTTGGACACACAATGCCTGGATTGTCTCATCCAGCAAAACCGGGGTATGGTTGGCCGCTACCATAATCAAGTCTCTCTTATTTCTCCAGACTCTCGATGATCTGCCAGGCCTGTTCCTGGCTCCTCGCCTTCTCTTCTTCCCAGATACCCCTGTTCCAGAGTTCCAGATAGCTGTTGACACCGGCGATAATCACCTCGTTGCCGATGTCAGCATATTCTCTTAGCACCGGGGGAAGGGCGATTCGTCCCTGACTATCTATATTCAGGCTAAAGGCAGTCGCAAATACATAGCGGTTCAGGCGTCTCATCTTATCCGGGGTGATAGAACCGGTGGTAGCCATTGATGATGCCAGGTTTTTCCATTCTGTTGGTGAGTAGACAACGAGGCATTGCTCAATGCCGCGGCTTAAGACAAGACCGTTCTGCAACTCACCCCTGAAGTGTGGAGGAATGGGAAGTCGCCCTTTTGCGTCAACCTTATAATGATATTCACCAATAAACATGGCGCCATTTGCCCCCATATTCCCCACTGTTCCCCACTTTTCACCATTCTACATCATTATTTCCCTTTGTCAAGTAGTTTTCAAAAATCCTCCAGACACACCCCGATAGTGGTAGTAGTACTATTTAGCCATATAGTCTTTCTTGCTCACGATGACGTATTACCCATGCAATTTCGACAAACTATGCGGCAATGATATTTTCACGCTTGCGCATGAGAACCTCCTTGCCTCGCGCTACCGTGTTTCCGGATGGCATAAATAAGAGAGCCTCCCTTTTCAGGGAGGCTCCAAACTATTCTACCGATAAAATGAGATTACTTCGGCATCTTTTCCCGGCAGCGACGGGCAATTTCAAGCGCCAGACCGGTTGCTTCAACCGCATCCTTCCCCAGGACGACGAACAGGGGCTCTTTTCCCCAGCCATCGCCCTCGTAGAAGAAACGGGGGATGCCCCCGCAGGTATCAAACAGATACTTGACCTTCCATGGCATGGAACCTCCCTCTTTTTCGGCAACCTCTGCCGGCTCCTTCGTGCGGTCAATCCAGCCGAAACGGTATCCCTTCTCCATGCAGTACTGCTGCACGACCTCAATCACGTCTTTATCGCACCTGAAATTGATACCGGCGTTAAACTCAGCGTGATACTTTCTGACTTCCATCATAAGCCGCGCCATGTGATTGGATGCCCCGAAGCGGGGAAGCCCGGCGGCGCGGATGATACCACTTACCGCTGTTATCCGGCCATCGATGGCAACAACATCCTGCGGGGATATGGCTCCGGGCAGGGCATAGACCATGTTCACCCGGACTTCAGGCATCATCAGGGCAAACTCGGGGGCATCTTCAAGCATCGCCAGGGCGCGTGTCACGTTACCCAGCACCAGGTCTCGCTGTTCCTGTCTGTCCATCTCTAGCCTCCCATTACCTTGAAGAAAGCACTCCAGAACGGGTCAACGGAGACCGGCTTCAATTCTTCGCGCATGCCGTTCTTGCGGACAAAGACTTTATCCGTCCCCGTAAATTCACCCATCTCCCAGGCAGGAATGCCGTTCTCCTTGAGGTCAGCGATGATCTTCGGGGCTTTCTCCGGCGCTGCCGCAATCACCAGTGTCCCTTCACTGATCGAAATCAGGGGGTCAATTTCAAAGTAGTCACAAATCGCCTGACAGTCCTCGGGAATCACAATCTTATCCTCGTACAGGGTGACACCGATGTTGGATGCTGCCGCCACCTCAACAACGCCATTAAGAAGCCCGCCCTCCGTAGCGTCGTGCATGGCATGGGCATTGGGCCCGGCGACCATGCAGTCCTTCACGACCGTCATCTCCCAGAACCGTTTCTTCCCGGCTTCGACGATGTCACGTCCCAGCGCCCTGACAAGGTCTTTTTCCCCCTCCATGGCAAGCACGCCGCCCGCCTCAATGGCGGCACCCTTGGTGATAATAAGCTTGTCGCCGACCCGCGCATTGCTTGCGGGTGTCAGCTGCTCCTTCTTCCCAAACCCGATCACGCTGCAGCCACCGTTTAAGGGCATGGATATTCCGGGGAACACACCGGTATGCCCGCCGACAATGGCAATGTCCAGCTTCTCACACTCGTCACTCACCTGTGTCCAGATCTGCTCAAGGGTCTCATCCTTCGTATTGGACGGAAGAAGCAGGCAGATAACCATGTAACGCGGCTTGACGCCGAGACAGGCAATATCACTGGCACAGATGTGCACGATCGCCCATCCCATGTAGTTCTGCATTGCCGGCATACAGAATGTCGGGTCAATCTTAACGACCATCACATTCCCGTCAGGAAGCTCGACCACACCGGCATCAACTCCGTGCTGTGGCCCGATGATGACGCTGGGGTCTTTCTTCCCCAGGTGCGGGAAAATAATCCGATCGAAACTTGCCCTGTCAACCTTGCCAATCGTTGGTAGTGTCATAACCTTCTCTCCTCCTCTAATTTTTCTGCTGGGGCACAGCAGGCAACAACTTCTCCGGAAACTCTTTCTATTGAGAAAGACATCAGCCGGTAGATGGCTTCAGATTCCGGCTTTCCCGGTAGCCTTTCAATCAGCTTACTTTCTTCACCTTATTGTCCATTGAAGCGAGTTTATCACGGCGGTCATCAATCTTGAGGGTGGTCAGTATTTGCTTTGTTTTTGTGGTAAAGGGTAGCTCGTGCATTTCCTGAAGAAGCTCCAGGATGCGCGGAAGCGTGCCTTCAATGTTCGTTCCCATCGAGGAAATCTCGTATTTAACATCCTTTGCCTTCTTCACAATCTCAATGCATCCCCTGACGTAGGCGCTTACCTCCGTAGATTCCGTCCCAATCGGGCAGACAGCAATCTCTGCAATAACATGCTCATTCATTTTGGTCACCTCCTTTCTTTTCTTTCCCCACCGGCGGGGAGAAGATAAAGAAAAAACCAGAAGCCCCAAACGACAAGAGATATCAACTTCTGGTTTTGCATTTTCTCCTCCCTACGCTCGCATTACCGAGATCAGGTTCTAAGGGTTGTCCACAAACGGACTCTCAGCCTTCCAGCTCCCCCGATGGATATTCAATTTTCTCATTATATGCACAGAAACGGCACGACTGTCAATAACCGGTTCCCCTTGGTTTTGTCTGGTTCTGGTTGATAAATGTCACTGCGAGCGGGAGTGAAGCAATCCGTCTGCCACGCCCGTATTTTACGGATTGCTTCGTCGCTATCGCTCCTCGCAATGACACACTCGAAGCAACCAGATGCAAAATAGTGCCGTTTCCCCCATGTGCCCGCCTGTGATAAAATAAGCATGCCATCAGAAGCAGACAGAAATTTAGCCGTCATCCGGTGAAGAGATAGCCTGAGACAGGCACATTATCTGCTCAGACTCGGACGGTCAGTTTCTGGATATTTTATATTAATAACTCATGTTACGCAGTCAGTCTTATGGATTATTCAACTCCCCGCTTTATTTTGCGTAACATCAGTTAATAAGGAAGTAAGATGATTATCAGAGCAGGCATCCTGACCATCAGCGATAAAGGCTCCCGTGGTGAGCGCGTGGACACGAGCGGGGCGGTAATCAGGGATATGATATCCGCAACGGAGAGAAAGGTCGTCAAATACGAGATCGTCCCGGACGAAGCGCCCATGATTGCGGCAAAACTAAAAGACTGGGCGGATAGCGGGGAGGTGGATGTCATCCTCACCACCGGCGGCACCGGGCTTGGGCCACGTGATGTGACGCCGGAAGCAACCCTCTCTGTAATTGACAAGACCGTACCGGGATTTGCCGAGGTGATGCGGGTCAAGACATTTGACGCTGCACCCGTTTCCATCCTCAGCCGCGCTGTCTCCGGGGCGAGGAAGAAATGCCTGATCATCAATCTGCCGGGAAGCCCGAAGGCAGTCAGGGAGTGTCTTGATGTCATCATCATACCGATTATCCACGGCGTGGAGATGCTCACCGGCGCGGTCACCGAGCACGCCCATACGGACCATCCCGAAAGTTAAGTCGAGGTAGCACCCTTGCTGGTTGATGTTTTAACCCTTTTCCCGGAGATGTTTCAAAGCCCGTTCAGCGTGGGGATTCCCCAGCGCGCCATTGAAAGCGGACTGATTTCCATCAGGCTGCACAATTTCCGGGACTATGCCCATGACAGGCACCGTACCGTTGATGACTATGCCTACGGCGGCGGTGCCGGCATGGTGCTCAAGCCGGAGCCGATCTTTGAAGCAGCAGAAGCCGTCATTTCACAGATACGCGGAGATGGATTTAGCGGAAAGCTGCCGGTTATCCTGCTCACACCCCAGGGGAAACCTTTCTGCCAGAGGATTGCCCAGGAACTGGCGGGTTACCAGCACCTGATACTCATCTGCGGTCAGTATGAGGGCTTTGATGAGCGGATTCGGGAACACCTGGCAACGGATGAAATCAGCATCGGCGACTATATCTTAAGCTCCGGGGAGATTGCCGCCATGGTGGTCATCAACGCCGTCATGCGGCTTGTGCCCGGGGTGCTTGGCTCGGATGCCTCAGCCCTGGAGGATTCCTACAGCGACGGGCTGCTGGAATACCCGCAGTACACGAGACCGCCCGATTTCCGGGGCTGGAAGGTACCGGAAATCCTGATCTCAGGGAATCACGCCGAGATTGCCCGTTGGCGCAAAGAGCAGGCAACAAGACGCACCATGAAGCACCGCCCGGATTTGCTGGGGCGTCCCTATCCGGCAGAGGATACCCCAACCTGTCCTGAAAATTCCGATTAGTAGGGGTATTCCCTGCACCAATAGTGCCAATAACAAAGATAATATATTGAAGAGCAACCTCATAAAACTGGTTTTCCCGAATCTGAGCACGGAGCATGTCCTATCTCAGGATACCGAGTTTCCGGATGATTTCAATAAAGGGGAAGATAACACAGACTGTCATTGCTTCACTGATGCTCGCAATGACAGTTATCAAACAAAACCCACAAAAAGCGATAGTTGCGCGCACGGTCTGTTGTGTGGTTTAATTAGCTGCTTAGAAGTCATCCAGAAAGGCAACATGCCAGGGTCAGACCTGCGACACACCTGAATTCAGGGAACTAGTTTCTGGATAGCTTTTCGCTAATATAAGGAGTCTGATTATCATGAATATGGCATCAATCGTCCCGGTCAAAATAAACCCGAACATTCCTGCCCTTTCCGCCGGTGATACGGTAAAGGTCAGTGTTAAGGTTGTCGAGGGAGATAAGAGCCGTCTGCAGCCGTTTCAGGGTGTCGTCATCAATGTGCATCACCACGTGAGCGGTGGCTGTTTTACCGTCAGGCGCGTGACGTACGGGGTTGGCGTAGAGCGTACCTTTCTCTTCGGGTCACCAC
>JBDRFO010000120.1:0-3912 GCA_043818655.1 Chloroflexota bacterium | reverse complement strand
TCTCAGCCCGCCCCTCCGCGACCGTTTTGGCGCTGTTTACCGCCTCAATTTCTATGACCAGTCTTCCGTCGAGCGTATCCTGAAACGCTCGGCAGGCATTCTCAAGGTAAAAATAGATGATGCCGGTTGTAAAGAGATAGCACGCCGGGCACGCGGCACCCCCCGCGTCGCCAACCGACTCTTAAAACAGGTTCGCGACTACGCTCAGGTGATAGCAGGCGGAGGTGCTTCGGAAGCGGTGGTTGCCAAAGCACTATCCCGTCTTGAGATTGATGGCATCGGGCTGGATGATATTGACCACAGGCTGTTACACACCATGATTGGCAAGTTTGGTGGTGGGCCGGTGGGGCTTGAGACCATCGCCGCCGCCATCAGCGAAGAAGCGGATACAATCATGGACATCTACGAGCCTTATCTACTGCAGCTTGGCTTCCTGGAAAGGACGCCCCGCGGCCGGATCGCCACCCGGCTTGCCTACGAGCATCTCGGCATCAGCTACCAGAAAGAGAAACTGCCCCAACCCTCTTTGTGGCAGGAGAATACTGATGCCGGGAAGTAACCGTCTCCTGATCCACGGCTGCTGTGCCCACTGCACCGCCTATACCACCCGCTACTTCCGTGATGAGGGGTATGAAATAAGCACCTTCTGGTATAATCCCAATATTCACCCTTTCCTGGAGCACCAGTCGCGCCTCAAAGCCCTCACCACCCTTGCCGGGGAGATGGATTTCCCGCTCATCGTCAGCGACGGCTATGATATGCCCGCATTCCTCCGCAGGGTATCGCCCCATGAAACAGAACGCTGCGGTGACTGCTTTGAGATGCGGCTTACCCGAACGGCAGAAATTGCACAGGAGAGGGGTTTTGCCGCCTTCACCACCACCCTGCTGATCAGCCCCCACCAGAAGCACGATTTGCTCAAGGAGACCGGGGAGCGAATCGCCCGCGAAAAAGGCGTCCCTTTTCTCTACACCGACCTGAGAAAACGCTACTCCGACAGCCGCCACATCACCAAGCCGCTGAACCTCTACCGCCAGCAGTACTGCGGTTGTCTCTACAGTGAGTGGGAACGGTACACCAATCTGCCATAGAGAAAGAGAGAACCTTGTAGAGGGTTCTCCCTTTTCCGGATAAAAGAGGCTTCTAAAGTGAGGTCGCTATTTTTCAGGTCCGTCTGTTTAGCTCAGGATGGCGTAATTTACCTGAACGTTAAGACTGATCTCCATCTCACCAGCGCTGATTGATGTCCCACCAAGTGTTGCCGCCTCAGACCTGATAATGGGCGCCGGTACGGCAGGCGCATACGGGGTACTCTCTGAGATATAGACCGGTTTCCCCAGTTTTACTTCCGCCAGCCCGGCAAGCTGCTCCGCCTTCGCCAGGGCATCAGCCATCGCTTTGTCCCTGGCTTCGGTGTAATAGGGTGCGGGATCATCCACCGTGAAGCTGATACCGTTAATCCGCGTCAGGTCGCCCCCGGCAGCAATGACGGCATCAATAATCGTCCCCGCCGTATCTATTTCCCGAATCTTGACCGTCACCATGTTGTTCACGCGGTAGCCAAGAACAACCTGCTGCTGACTATTTTCATCCCACCTCGTTACCTGTTCAATGCTGAACTGCTGTGTCCGGATGTCTTTTTTGTCCACGCCGTTACCGGCAAGCGCCGACATCACCTTCTCCATCGCGCTTGCCGCCTGAGACTGGGCATCGGCAACACCCGCCGCCTGAGCTGAAATCCCCAGACTGACCAGCGCCATGTCCGGGGTAACCGTCACCTTCCCGACACCGCTGACCCATATTCCTTTTTGCTCGGAGTTCAGATCCACCCGAAGATCGGCGGGAAGCCCCCCCACACTGCCGTTATCGCTGCGTACTGCAGCTGCGCAGCCGCTGATGCCAGCTACTGCCAGCACCACCACCAGAACCAGTGCCATTACCCGATACCTTTTCATACTGCACCTCCCCTTTTGCTAATGTATTAGCGCCTCAGCTACCAAATATATCTTGATGTTTTCGTATCAACCAATATTATGCTATCACTTATGCCGTCTGATGGAAAATCACCGCTTTGCTGGTTCTGCTCAACTACAGGCGGCAAGCACGAGATTAACCTTTTCTTAACCTGCATATCTATTCGTTGGCGCTTTCTGCAAGCGATCCAGAAACTGTTTTGCTGAGGATGCGCAGTTAATGTGCCCTACCTCACAATGCCGGTTTTTGGATGGCTTCTAAGAGATACAACGAAGAAACTGCCGATTGGTTACAAACGCGATGTGCCGGTATTTTTATCCCTTATCCCAAACCCATCCTTTGAGGGTGACATCGTCCGTCGGTTAGCTTCAGATGCCAGCTTGTCGGATAGCTTGTTGATGGTGAGATATGATACATGAGGAATGAAGAAGCCTATCGTCCTGTCATTACGAGGCGCGGCCGCAACGAAGCAATCTCTCGCTCCGTTAAGAGTGGGATTGCTACGCCTACGCTCGCAATGACAGGAAGGGTTATCTTTCTATTTTGGACTTCATCCGGAAATTCTAAAATAGGGCACATTACCTGCTCAGATTTAGAAAAACATTTTCTGGATAGCTTTTATACCAAAGCTAAGGTGAAACTCGCAGACTTGCAACGTGAATAATGTAGTTTTCACCTTGGTATTAGTTTAGTTTGCTTCATCCAGGGATTGAAGTGCCTTCGCGTAACCTGCCACCGTGATACTGATCGCACGCGCAACATCAGCGCGTACCGATGCCGGCGCTTTCTCCAGTGCCTCCTGAAGGGCTGCCGGATGTTTCACCGCAAAGGCGGCGATCTTCTGTTTGAGAACAGCCTGTCCATCGGGCACAACAGAAGCACTGTTGTTCTCACTGGCAGCACCCAGTGCTGGTGGCGGCGCCACCGCCGGCGCAGGGAAAGGAATCGGTTCGTAGGGGTGAATAGCCTCCGGTGGTGCTCCCTTCGCCGTCTCCGGCTCCGGCGCCAGCAAAACCGACGGCGACCTTACCTCAGCACTATCTTCCTGAGGTATCTCCCCCGCAGTGCCGGTTGCCCCGGCAAGGTCAGCAAGCATCACAAGACGCTCATCCAGCCTTTCGATCAGGGCATCTACCTGTGTCACATCCCCCTTGCTTGCCATGTAGACAATCTCGTCAACCCTCCTGTCCACGAACTCGGCATCTATCTCCGCCCGGCGCAGGTCAGAAGCAGGCAACATCATCCGCACCTGTTCCGTCGCCAGCTTTACCGGATACAGGGGGCTGTCAGGCATGGTGTTTCCCGCCACCGCGATTGTGCCGCCGCCTGCCAGCAGGAAGATCAGGACAATGCTGAGCACCGCTGCCCACCCCGGCAGCCAGGCGAAGAAAGGACGCTTTCCCTTTGCCCACGACTCATGAAGCGCTGCTCCGAACTGGTAGCGCGCCCGCGCCCGAAATTCTTCCCGTGGCTTTACAGCTGAGGAAGCACGTCTGACAATAAAAGCTGTCTTAAGCAGCGGCTCAAGCTCGGAGGCATGCTCCGGATAGCTCTGAAGACACCCGTCTACAGTTTCATTTTCATTACTCAAGAGCCGCTCAAGACACTCGTCAAGAATGTTATTTAGCTCTTTATCTGACTTCATCTTTTTTCCCCACAAGAGACCGTCGCAGCGCCAGAATCGCGCTATGCTGCAGCGCCTTGACGGCACCCTCGCTCTTACCCCATAATCCTGGCCACCTCACGCGTCGAAAGCTCGCCGGTAAAACGGAGGGAGATGACCTCACTCTGAAGATCGGTGAGCTTCCGTGTTGCCAGGGCCAGCCGCTCAATATCGTAGTTCTGGTCGGTGATGTGCTGCGGATCATCAGAGGACATCACCGATACCTCTTCCAGCGGGATGCTCTGCCGCTTTGACTTCTTCCTCAGGTAGTCAAC
>JBDRFO010000119.1:0-7338 GCA_043818655.1 Chloroflexota bacterium | reverse complement strand
ACAGAATCGAGGCGCTCAGGGCGGCTTTGACTGGCGTTACCTTTTTTGAGGCGCGCCAGATTGAGGGCTACGTTCCCATAAAACCCCTGACGCCGGTATCGCCGGGCTACACTGATGAGAAGATGATTGTCTTTACGTCCGGCACCACCGGGCAACCCAAAGGGGTCAGCCTGTCCCACCGGAGCTATCTTGCCAACCGGCTGACATTTGAAAAATACTTCGGGGTTACGGAGCAGGACAGGGTTGATTTTCTACTGGTTAACCCGATGCACCACACCAATACGACCGCCCTGACCGACTGGGGCATGAGGCGGAAGGGTGCGGTAATCAACCTGATGCCGCGTTACGCCACAGAATACTGGAAGATACTTGTTGAGGCTGCCGGAAGGAAGCGTGACCTGCTGATTACCTCCCTGGTTGCGCGGCATATTGATTTTCTGGAGTCTCTTGCGGTGAGTGAGAAGCTGCCCGTCGCTAAGGAGGAAATCAGGAAGGCACTCAATCAGACCGACATCCTGATTGGTTCGGCACCCGTCGGCCCGACGACCGTAAACCGTATCCTCAAATTTGGCGACAGGCTGCCGCACGTCCGCTTTGGCTCAACGGAAACCTGTCTTCAGGTAATGGGCATCCCGGTCGCCATGCCGCAGGATGAGCTTCTTCAGGCATTCCAGGCAGGATGGTCGCACCGGTATGGCGGCGAGGAGGCAACCGGCTATTATATCGGGCGGGAGCATTATCCCTTTACCCGTGTCAAAGTGGTCAAATCCACCGACCCGGAGAGCAAAGACTATTTCGTTCCCTGCGCGCCTGGCGAACCCGGCTACCTGGTGACACAGGGGGCAAACATCATGAGCGGCTACGTCGGCAATCCGGAAGCGACAAAATCGGTTCTCAGAGAGGGCTGGTACACCGGACTCAGGGATATTGCCTTTGCCCTGAAGAATAAGAATGACGGCGAACTGGACTACTACTGGATATCACGGGACTCGGAGCTTCTGGTGCGTGGCGGGGCGAAATATGCCTACGAGCAGATTGCCCAGGAGCTATCAAAGGTGATGGTGCGTGATTTTGCGTTTAAGCCCGAACAGTTCCGGCTGGCGGTTGTCGGTCTTCGCCTGGAGAGTGAGCATGAGGATACCTGCTGTGTCACCATTGAGCTGGCTGAGGAATCCGCCGGGATAAAAACCAGACTGGAAGCCGATTTTGTGGCGACAGCGTGCCGAACGGTCTCCAAGGGGTCACGCCCGCACTATATCCGGTTCGCCAAAATTCCCTTAAGTTTTAAGGGGGCAGTTCTTTATCCGCAGCTGAAGCAGGATTTTCTGAGTCTGCTCAAGCCGAAAGCATAACGGAAAAGGGGGATAGTCATGAGCAAACCGCTGGAAGGAATCGGGGTGGTTGATCTCACCCGCGTTCTCTCGGGCCCTTACTGCACCATGATGCTGGCTGACATGGGGGCTGATGTTATCAAAATAGAGATACCTGGAAAAGGGGATGATACCAGACAATGGGGACCTCCCTTTATTAACGGGGAGAGCGCTTATTTTCTCAGTATCAACAGGAACAAGAAAAGCCTTACCCTGGACTTGAGCAAAAAAGAGGGGAAAGAAACCCTTAGGGCACTGATTGCGAAGAATGATGTTGTTGTGGAGAACTTTCGCAACGGGGTCATGGGAAGACTGGGCTTTGGCTATGACGAGATAAAGAAGATTAATCCCCGGGCGATACACTGCGCTATCTCAGGGTTCGGGCGCACCGGGCCTGATGCCGACCGCCCCGGTTATGATGTCATGGTGCAGGCGGAGGGTGGGGTGATGAGCTTAACCGGAGAGCCTGACGGTCTTCCTATGAAGGTCGGCGTCTCCGAGGCTGATATTACCGCCGGGTTGCTGGCGTTAAACGGCATCCTGCTGGCGCTCATCGCCAGAGGGAAGAGCGGCAGGGGACAGTTCGTGGATATCGGGATGCTTGACGGACAGGTAGCCATTCTGACCTATCAGGCGGGAATCTACTTTGCCACCGGGGAAAGCCCGCCGCGCCTGGGCAGCAAGCACCCCACCATTGCCCCTTACGAGCCGGTGCTTACAAAGGATGGCTATATCATTCTTGCCGTGGGCAACGATTCGCTGTGGCAGAGGTTCTGCAAACTGGTGAAAAGGGAAGGTCTGATTACCGACGAGAGGTTTGCCACCAACGCGCAGAGGGTGTCAAATCACGACGTGCTGCTGAAGATTGTCGAGGAGATAATGCAAGCACACGGGAAGAAGGAGTGGCTTGAGCTTCTGAAGGAGAACGGTGTTCCGTGCGGCGACATCAGGTCGGTAAAAGAGGTGTGCACCTATCCCCATGTCCTTGCCCGCGAGATGGTGGTGGAGCTTTCCCATCCCACCGCCGGGAATATCAAAGTGACAGGTGTTCCCATCAAGCTCTCCGCAACACCCGGAGCGGTTGAGACACCGCCGCCGACACTGGGACAGCACAACGAAGAAATCCTGTCCTCCAGGCTTGGCTTCTCCAGAGAAAAAATAGCGCAGCTGGAAAAAGACGGGGTGATTTAAGACCATCACCGGAAATGTGTGCTGGTGATTATGCCCGGATTTTACGGATTGCTTCGTCGCTGCCGCTCCTCGCAATGACAGGGCGGATATTCGGGATTGTTTCGCTGGCGCTTGCAATGACAGGGCGGATGTTTGAGATTGTTTTGCTGACGCTCGCAATGACAGGGCAGCGTGGATAGCTAATGCTGGATACCACTGCCGGAAAGACAGCTAGTCTTTCTGCCCCGGTTGACTTAGCCCGTAGCGATATCCCTGTTCAAACGCCTTCAGGTTGCGCTCTTCGGTGCCTTTGGGAACAGAGGTGAGCATGGACTTCCTGGCGGCGTCTGCCGAGACGATGCTGCTGATGGCGGTGAGAAACCCCAGCATGATGATGTTGGCAACATTGGCGCTGCCAATCTCTTTTGCCATCGCCGTCGCCGGGATGGCGAAGATTTTTTTCTCACCGGATTCCTCCGTTTTGACCATGCTGTTATCAACAACAAGCAAGGCGTCTTTGTCCAGTGATGGGGTATATCTGGTATATGCCTCCTGGGACATTACCAGCATGACCGACGGATTCTCAACGAAGGGATAGGAGACCGGGACGTCGGAGATAACGACCTGGGCACGGCAGGCGCTGCCTCTTGCCTCAGGGCCATAGTCCTGGGTGAAGGTAGCGTTCTTCCTGTCATGGATAGCCGCTGCCTGGCCAACAATATAGCCGGCAAGGATGATACCCTGCCCGCCAAACCCGGCAAGGACAATCTCCTCTCGGTTCATCATGATTCCTCAGCCTCCTTGCGCGGCGCGAAGACCGGACGCTCTGTATCGATAAACTTACCCACGATGATCTTACGGTCAAGGCTGATGGCAACATCTTTCGTGTCGGCACCATCTCTGGTGACCGAGTTTTCGCGGTAGTATTTCATCTGATCCAGCCCGGTAGGGAGCTTATTCATGCGCCCGTAGAGTGTCGGGCAGGGACTGATCACCTCAACGAAGCTGAAGCCCTTCTTCTGCAGGGCTTCTTCTATCCCCCGTTCTATCTGTCTGACATGCATGGCTGTCCAGCGCGCCACGTAGACCGCACCGCAGCTTGCGACCAGGTGGGGCACATTAAACGGTTCCTCGGTGTTCCCCGTAAGAGACGTGCTCGTGCGGGCATTTGAGGGGGTGGTTGGGCCCATCTGTCCTCCCGTCATGCCGTAGTTGAAGTTGTTGACGCAGACGACCGTCATGTCAATATTGCGGCGGGCGGCATGGATCAGGTGATTTCCCCCGATGGCAACGAGGTCACCGTCACCGCTGAAGACAACAACCTTAAGCTCAGGATTGGCGAGCTTGAGCCCGGTGGCAAAGGGTATTGCCCGTCCGTGTGTCGTATGGAATGAGTCTACCTTCACATATCCGGCGGCGCGTCCGGCGCAGCCGATCCCGGAAACCACCGCTACCTTATCCAGTGATATCCCGGTGCGGAGAAAACCCCGGAGAAAGCAGTTCAGAACTGTCCCCGTGCCGCAGCCGGGGCACCAGATATGGGGCATCCGCTCTGTCCTGAGGCAGGCATCGATACCCGGCGCTGAGTTTTTCGTCTGGCTCATTTTGCCGCCTTCCTGATCGCCTGAATGATCACATCGGGACGGTGCACGCCGCCCCCCATGTGGGGCACCAGTATCGTCTTCGCTTTCCCTGCGGCACAGCGCTCAACCTCAAGGACGATCTGCCCGCAGTTGATTTCCGGAACAACAAAGGCCTTGATTTTTGAGGATAGCTCCCTGATTTTTTTCTCGGGGAAAGGCCAGACCGTGATCAGTCTCAGCATCCCCACGCGTATCCCTTCTTTGCGTGCCTCTGCGACGGCAAACTTGGCGATTCGTGCGGAGATACCGTAAGCGCAGACCACGACATCCGCACCCGTGGTGTCGTCTTCTTCAAGTAAGATAATGTCGTCACTGTTTTTCTCGATTTTGTCGATGAGCCGCCTGACCAGCTTTTCCTGAGTCGCAACGCTTCCCTGTGGATACCCTCTTTCGTCATGGGTAAGACCGGTCGTATGGAAGCGGTAGCCCCCACCGGCAATCGCCATCGGAGGGACAAGGTCACTGTTGGCTTTGTAGGGAAGATACGCCTCCGGTGAGACATCGGGTTTCCGCCGTGACAGGAGCTTAATCTCCTCCGGCGGGGGAATAGACACCTTCTCGCTCATGTGTCCGACGACGGCATCAGCCATGATAAGAACCGGTGTGCGGTATTTTTCCGAAAGGTTGAATGCCTTTATCGTCAGGTCAAACATCTCCTGCGGTGATTCGGGGGAGATGGCAATGATACCATAACAGCCATGAGAGCCGTAGCGCGCCTGCATCATATCTCCCTGTCCTGCCATCGTCGGGATTCCGGTTGACGGCCCTCCCCGCTGGATATTTGCCAGAACACACGGGGTCTCCAGCATCACACCCAGTCCAAGGTTCTCCATCATCAGGCTGAAACCGGGGCTTGATGTTGCGGTCATTGCCTTTGCCCCGCCCCAGGAAGCACCCAGCACAGCGGCAATTGACGCCAGCTCATCCTCCATCTGGATGTATGTTCCGCCTGCCTCCGGCATCCGCTCTGCCATCCGCTCGGCAACCTCGGTGGCGGGTGTGATCGGGTACCCGGCAAAAAAGCGGCAGCCCGCACTGATTGCGCCCTCGGCAAGCGCGATATCGCCGTTCATAAAAAACTCGCCGCTGAGGGGGGTTATTTTATTCATTTGCCTGCTCTTCCTCAAGAGGTGTCACGGAAATGGCAAACTCCGGGCAGATTAGCTCACACATGCCGCAGCCGATACAATCGTTGTTGGCCTCTGCTGAGGCCATGTTATACCCTCTGCGGTTAAACTCTCCCGACTGATGCAGGACGTGTTTTGGGCAGAACTCAACACAGAACTGGCAACCCTTGCACCATTCCGTTCGGATGTGAATCTGATAACGCTCGTTTTTCATTATAATAAACGTGTTTATCCTATCATGCGGAAGGCGATGAGTCAATTTGTATCGTTCTGTTCTGGTTGAAACCGAATTGTCATTGTGAGAAGCGAAGCGATGAAACATTAGAACGATACCAGGCAATTTTCATTCTGGTCTTCGTTCGTGTTTGGTGATAATCTCACCGGGTAATCCCTAACCGGAAACAATCGGGGTTTGCTGGTAACTCTACCGCATCGGTATCATCCGGAGGGGTATCCAATACATTTAGCTGGGACTCATGCTCAGTTCCTGAGGACACTGAGCAGGTAGGGTCTTTTTTTCCCCTGAATCTGAAGAACCCATTCTGAGTTGTTTCTGGAGAGACTGTGAATCATGCTGCAAACCTTGATCAGGACATTGATCCAGACCACTACTTCAAATCTTGTGTTCTGAAAAGATAACGAGATTACGGATTTACGTGTATCGTTATCCGGATTCCCGGGCAGCGGTTTTCCGGTGATGGTTGCCTGCTCTTTTGTGGTGGCATAAGAAGTTTGAGCCTGAAAAAGGTTCGAAGACATGAATTTTGTAACCATTAAGCGGTCGGGTTTGTAGCCGCATATTTCTTCGGTACGATCGGCGATTAAACTGATCAATTGCTCATTGTGCGCGGAGGCGATATCACTCCAGGCTAAAGGAAGTGTGTCACTCATGGTCCGTTCCGTTTGCTCGCTTTCGTAGATTGCGGTGGCGTTCTGAAAGGCTTTCCCGGAAAAGACATTTTCCTTGCCGAGACAATCGATGAAGCGGTCTGCAATATCTTCGGGTTCCTGGTCATAAATTTCGACGGAACAGAGCTTTCTCTGTTCCCAGCTGCTTTCATAAATTGGTGAGTAAAACCACCAGCTGATACCATTTGTCAAGACTGATAGGTTGACTCCTTCTTTAAAAGAGGCATTCATCAACTGTTCCCGGTGTTCTTCCAGGTTATCTCCCACTTTTTCGACTTCAATAAAGATCTTGACGGTATTTGCGTGGCGTAAGGCATAGTCCACTGTTTGACCACCTGTGGAATACTCAGTCTTCACTTCGTTAATATCATAGATATTCCACCCCAGCAAAGAAAGCACACGCAGCAAAACGACCTGTTTGGTTGCTGCCTCATCAAACGAAACCAATCTCCTGTCTGACTTCAGTTCGCTTATCAGGGATCGCAATTGTTCTTTCATGCCAGTAATCATCCTTTTTTATCATTCAAGAGCCGCATGATCTCAGGCCATGTCCGATATCCTGATGCCGGTTCAAGCTGAGATTTGAGTTCGTTGCAAAAGAACTCACTGGTATCGTAATTTTCCCCCAGCATTTTTTATCACATTTAGAAACATATCTTCTTTAGGCTCAGGAGTAACGTTCCCATATTTTGTCTTGCATGCTGTTTTGGGCGTTGTTATCCAGGAAGAGAATCGAAGGGCTTGCCCCATCTTTTGCCTTCCGGTGGGGGTTTCTTATCTTACCCCGCCGTTAGCTGACCCGATTCCTCTCTGGTCATGATGCAGATAATATACCAGGCGCATCCGGTTGTAAAGCCTGTTCACAGAAACTACGACCTTGCTCCGCCTGGTATGCTGTCCGGGTAAAGGAATTATCTCTGCTGGGAGTGATAAACTGATTGATTAGCATCGGCATTACTTTGACGGGGCTTTCAGCACCGGGTATAATGAATCTGAAATTGAGGCTGTGGAGAAAACTGTCAGCAGCCGGTTCCCCAAAAGAATAATGCCATTCATTAGTTTTACCGATTTGGTGTACAAATAGCCGTAAAAAGGGCGCGCGCCTATAGCTCAGTGGAT
>JBDRFO010000118.1:0-4486 GCA_043818655.1 Chloroflexota bacterium | reverse complement strand
AAGCGGGTTAAGGCTACTTAAAACACAAGCCGCCCACAATCTTCATTGCCTTCTTATACTATCTAAGTGCTTAAACATAATATCGTGGGTCAAGTCGATGAAAGATAATTTGCGGGATACTTGCCCCACAATATTCGTATGTTTGCGAAGAAGCCATCCGGAGACACAAGTCTGACAAGCTATGATAAACGCTAGTCCATTTTCCAGCCCAGGTCTTCCAGTTGCCTGAAGACGCTGTACCAGCCGCTCTCCCCGGCAAGCTTCTCCGGCGTCCCTGACTGCACAATCCTGCCTGAAGCCATGATGTGCACCTCATCAGCATCAATAATACCAGAAAGCCGGTGGCTGATGGTGATGATTGCCCTGTCCTGACTTACGGTACGGAATGCCCGAAAAATATCCGCTTCGGTGGCGGCATCCATGCCTGATGTCGGCTCATCCAGAAGCAGAAGGGCAGGGTCAGACACAATTGCCCTGGCTAACGACAGAAGCTGGCTTTGCCCGAAGGAGAGCCTTGTCCCCTCCACACCAAGAAGGGTATCATAACCCTGGTCGAGGCTCATCAGATAGTCATGAAGCCCAACCATTTTTGCCGCTTTCTCCATATCATCATCAGAGATTAACCTATCCCTCAAGGTGATGTTTTCCCGTATCGTGCCTTCGAATAGATGGACATTCTGCGGCACAACCCCCAGGAGCTCCCTCCGGTCAACAGGGTCAACCCGATAGGGATTAAACCCCAGCACGGAGATCGTTCCCGTATCAGCGGCATAAAGCCCGGCAATCAGGTTTAAGAGAGTGGTTTTCCCTGCTCCGGTGCGACCCACAATGGCAATCTTTTTGCCCTGAGGGATAGAAAGAGAAATGTTCTTAAGAATGGTTTTTCCTGGCTGGTAGCCAAAGGACATATTTTTTATGTCGACAGCCCGGTTATTGCCGCGCACCAGACTAAGAGACGGGATATGCTCAACATTGCCTTTTTCCTCGGGTTTTTCCTGGAGCAGCTCCACGATTCTTCTGATTCCGGACATTGCCCGCTGTATGGTCTGGAATTCCTGGCTCAATGCCTCAATCGGGGTAAAAAGCCTGGTCATAAGATCCGCCATTGCGGCAAGCCCGCCGATGGTGATGGCAACACGATCGTTCAGCCCTGTTCTGGCGCCCACCCAGAGGACAAGGGCAATGGTTGCCGCACGGATAACCTGCGTGACACAGGGAAAGTAGGATTCATACACCGCGGCATGGTTAATCGCCTTCAGGTGACTCTTGAGCGGATCCTGGAAATACGCGTCATACTGCTCTTCCCTGCCGTAGGTTTTGACAATCTTCATGCCGTTGAAGATTTCCTGTAAAAAGGTGTTGATGACGCCAACCGCTCTTCTTACCATAAGCTGAGTCCGGTAAATGTTCCTCCGGAAATAGTCGGCAACAAGATAGACAACAGGCACTGCCGCCAGAGCGATGAGGCACAGCGTCGGGCTGATGACATACATGGCAATCACAACACCGATAACCTTAAAAGCATCAGCGAGGGCGCTGGTTATCCCTGAGGTAAAAAGGGTATTGACGGCATCCACATCAGAGGTAACACGGCTCATCGTCTCCCCAACGGGGGTGCGGTTGTAGTAGCTGATGGGCAGTTTTGTCAGGTGCTCCGCCATCAGGAGCCTTAGTTCAAGTAACACATGCTGCCCGATATATGTCGTGATAAATACCTGGACAAAGCCGAGACTACCCGTGCCCAGCGACGCCAGCAGATAGAGCGTTGCCGCAGTCCAGATACCACTTGCCAAGTGTACATTTAGATAGTTATCAACAATGTTCTTGAGTAAAAGGGGCGGGACCAGCTCCAGAAGCGTTACCCCTACCGCCGTCATAAAAAGCAAAACAAAGATAAACCACATCCTGCGGAAGATCGTCGCCAGGGCTTTTGCCATGACGGAAAAGGTCGTGACGTTGCTGTTCCCGTTCTTTCCGTTACTCATCGCCGTCACCCTGCAGCCAGCTCTGCGCCGCGTATATCTTCTGGTAGATACCAGAGAGTGCCATCAGCTCTTCGTGACTGCCCGTTTCCACCAGTCTCCCTTTATCCAGGACGAGCACCCGGTCGGCGGTGGTAAAAGCCGCCAGCCGGTGCGAAAAAACAAGGATCGTCGTGCCTTTCAGGTTTTCTTTGATCCGATCAATGATTCTCTTCTCTGTACCGATATCAACTGCCGAGAACGGATCGTCCAGAATCAGTATCGGATTTCCGGTAAAGATGGCACGGGCAAGGGCGATGCGCTGCCTCTGCCCGCCGGATACCCTGATGCCTCTTTCGCCGACCAGTGTATCCAGCCCATCCGGGAACAGTTCCATATCCTCCGAAAGCGCGGAAATATAGATTGCCCTGTTGAGACGGGACATTTCTGCGGTGGATAATACTGATGTTTCCTGAAAGGTGATGTTCCGGGCAATACTGGCGGAGAATAAGAAGGCATCCTGCCCGGAGTAGGCAAGCGCTCCCGGCTTTTCCACCGGGGATAAGTCGGCTAAATCCCTGCCGCCAATGACAATTCTTCCCGAGTAGGGATAAAGACCGGTAAGAAGAAGCGCCAGAGTGCTCTTGCCCGAACCTACCGGCCCGGTAACACCGACAAAATCACCCCTCGCCACGGTAAAGCTGATCTCCTGCAGCACCGTGTGGTTGTTACTGGTATAACCGAAAGAGAGGTTCTCCACCTGGATATAAGCAGGGGCACTCAGATCAGTAAGCGGACGCCTCTGTTCTTTTACCTCCTCTACTGGTTCGGGGTTTGTGCTCCCTGTAGCTTCTCTTATCTTTTCCCTGATTCGATCCCATGCAGCACTGGCAGCATGAAAGCGGTTGAGAACCCTGGCTGCCACCTGCGTCCGGCGTGACATGGCAGTAAACATAGCAAGATAGGCAATAAAATAGCCTATTGTCCAGCTACCGTCAATCACGTTTTTCCCTCCCAGCCCAATCACCCCGATAATTCCCAGCGAAGCAAGGCTCATATAAACGGGCCTCATACCTGTCTCGAGCATGTTTGATTTTATCTCCCAGCCCATCTGGTTACGGCTGTAGTTTTTGAGCCTCTCCTTTTCCACGGACTCACGACCGAATAGCCGCAGTATGGTTAAGCCGTTCAGGGTTTTCTGCAGGTGAGAGGTAACAACCGAGGCAGTACGGCGCGCGTTCAGGGAGAACCGGTAGACCGGGTGTCTCACGAGTTCGGCAGCATAGACGACAATCGGAATGGGGATACTGCAGATAAGCGTAATGCGATAGTCATAAAAAAGCAGCACCACGAAGTAGGAAACCATGAGGAGCCAGGTATCCCAACCTTCGTTGATGGTGGTTTGCACGGTGGTGACAAACTGTTCCACATCCCCTACGGTACGCGACATGAGGTCTCCTACCGATTCCTGGTCGAGCTGCTGCATGGGGTACGTCAGTATGGTTCTGAAGAGACCCGCCCTGATATCACAGGCGATTCTGTTGCACATATCTCTGATGTACCATCTCTTGACATACCTGGCGTACTGAAAAAAGATTGTCAGCAGGACAAAAAGCGCGCAGTAGAGGAACAGTGTCCTGACCCTCTCTAACGAATGACCTTCGTTTAACAATGCTGCAGCGGCGTCCACGGTCAGCCCCAGGAGTATCGGGCCGGAAACAATGACGGTGTTGTACAAAATCCCGCCCGCCGCCTGCAGCCAGAACTGCCTCTTGTACTTCCCAAGGTAAGACAGAATACTCAGAGGATTTTTTTGTGGCAGCTCAAATTCCCTTGATTTTTTGCTGATAGTCTCTGTAACCATAGCCTATTACAGGTTGCTCGATACTATTTCTCATCAGAACAACCTGTAACTGGTCTCCTTTCCATGCATTGAACAATCGCCAAGTCCAGATTAATAAAGTTGCATGAATCTATGTCTTGTGACCCTATACTTCTATGCTTTCTTTTATGCTTTCTTTGCCAGTCTTGATTTGTAGTAAGCATAGAGGGCATCATAGACAGGGAACTGGGTCCTGAGACGGTCGTTATCATCAGAATAGAGCTGTTGGAAGCCCCTGATGACCGCCAGAAAACCAGGTGCCTCAGGCACAAGGTTTATATCGGCGGGAATATCAGCGGCATGGACCAGCTTTGCCATCTCCAGTATCGCCGGGTCTGTAATCTTGTATTTCTCCACCGCACTCTCAAAACTGCACCTGTTATCCTTGTGGTCGATATCACCAGTACCGTGGGCATCAAAGGAGATAGCCCCTTCACGTTTGGCGACCTCAATGACCTTATCCGCCGGCACAAAGATAAACTCAGCCTTGGCATCAACGAATTTTCTTAAGAGCCACGGCACAGCCACCCTTTCTACACCGATTCGCTCACGAGTAACAAATTTCATTTATACCCTCCTGTTATCATTTTTCTTATTATTGTTGACCGAGATGAGTATCGTTTTCATCAGATAATTCAATAGT
>JBDRFO010000117.1:0-13180 GCA_043818655.1 Chloroflexota bacterium | reverse complement strand
AGCATATCAGGATGGCAGGGATGCCAGAATCAGCCTTGGCAACTACTTTCGGTTCTACAACACCGAGCGTCCCCACCAGAGCCATGGTTACCGGACACCAGCTGAAGTATACTGTACAACCATGGTAGAAGCGACTAATGGACGTATGGTAGAATCCTTAACATCAGACCCATTGAGGATAGCGGGACCCGACCTTAACATTGACCCTATCCTGTCCTAACGATGGGGTCCACCTCAAACATTGATATTTTCAATTAAGTAAACTATTGATTACCACTATTTCTGCTAACATTTTGCTAACAGAAGAAACGCAACACAAGGCTACAAAAAGGTAAGCTACGTACAGAATGCTTTTCTCCACTCAAAAGCGAAGGTGCCGCTTTGAACGTAAAACCATTATCTGGTATAATGTTCTACAGGCTCATAACCCGAAGGTCGTTGGTTCGAATCCAACCCCCGCTACCAAAGAAGATTTAAGCTGGATTCACCGAATAGGATAATGGAATCGGTGAATTTTTTATTTGCTTAGCAAGTTACCAGCGACTGACCTGCAGTTAATGATTAAGGAATCCATCGATTTGATACTCCCGGAAGGATTAATGAATGATGGAGATACGTAGAAACGGCTATATAGTTGGTTCAGACAAAGAACGGTTATCGGCAGAGGCGATTCATGAAATGCTGAAGAATGAATCATACTGGGCACGTAGTCGTAGTCTGGAGCAGGTTAAAAAGTCCATAGAGACCTCCCTGTGTTTCGGACTATATCACGAGGATAGACAGGTAGGTTTCGCCAGAATCGTTACCGATTATACAACCATGTTTTACCTGTGTGATGTCATTATCACAGAAAAATATCGCAGCAAAGGTCTGGGGCGGATGCTGATGGAAGCAGTATTTTCGGCCGATGAGATTAAGGGGTTACTCGGGCTACTTATGACAAGAAGTGCCCATGGGCTTTACCGAAAATACTGCTTCCAGGGTTGCGAGGCATGCAAGGAGAGATTTATGCTGCTGGGTGCTATGTCGTCCGTCAGCAGAAAGTGATATGATAAAAGTTCTTGGTTAGTGATTAACCGTTCCCTGGACAATCAGAAGTGGAGATGTTTTTATGCATTTTGGGATAAAATTTCCCAGGATATTTTACGGCTGGTGGATTGTTCTTGCCTGCTTTATGATCGCGCTTTATACCGCAGGGGCAATCGGCTACAGCTTTACCGCTTTTTTTGAGCCGATTGCGCGTGAGTTTGGCTGGAGCTACACGGATATTTCGATCGCCTCCTCCCTGCGCGGTGTCGAGGCAGGTCTTTTTGCGCCGTTTGTCGGATTGCTGATTGACCGCTTTGGCCCCAGACCGGTATTGTTTGTGGGGAGTATTATCACCGGTATCGGGCTGTTCCTCTTCAGCCGTATTACCAGCCTCCCCATGTTTTATGTCTCCTTTGCCGTTATGGCAATCGGGCTCAGTGCGTGCAGCCCGATATCAATGCTTGCCGCCGTGTCGAACTGGTTCCGCCGGAGGGTAAGCCTTACCATGGGTATCATGATTGCCGGCTGGGGTTTTTCCGGGTTCATGGTACCGGTCGTTGTGAGGATGGTTGATACCCTTGGTTGGCGGAGGTCGGTGGATATTCTCGCGGTGGGTATTTTTGTCCTGGTTCTCCCCTTATCGCTTCTGGTCAGACGCCGGCCGGAGCAATACGGGCTTCTCCCTGACGGTGATACGATCCGCAGCACCGCATCATCCGGTTCAGGCGGGCATAATGCCTCAGATATGGAAGAGGTGGAGAACATCAGCGGCAGGCAGGCCCTGAAGAGCCGTGCCTTCTGGCATATTGCCGTTGCCCTGTCCATGCAGCACCTGCTGGCAAGCGCGGTCATGACACACGTGATGCCTTATCTCAGCAGTGTGGGCATTGCCCGGACGGTATCCAGCCTGGTTGCGACCAGTATCCCGATATCAAGCATCTTCGGTCGTTTTGGCTTCGGCTGGCTTGGGGATAAGGTGAAAAAGAAATACATCACCGCTTTCGGCTTTGTGCTGATGGGGGTGGGGGTGTTGCTTTTTAGCTACGCATCCTCACGTGCCATCTGGCTGCTGGTGCCTTTCAGCCTTGTTTACGGCATCGGGTTCGGAGGGACGAACACCATGAGAGCGGTTCTGCCAAGGGAATACTTCGGGGCAAGAAACTTCGCGACAATCTTTGGCTTCATCTCCGGTGTGGGAACGGTGGGCAGTATGGTGGGAGCACCCCTGGCGGGCTGGGTTTACGACAGTCTGGGTAGCTACCGGCCAATCTGGTTTGCCTTCATTGGGCTGGCCGTCTTTTGTCTTTTCACGATTGTCAGCATACCACCGGTGAAGATTGTCCGGAATGCATCTCCCCCCGGAGTGCAAAAAGACGCTGCCGCTGCGGTTCTGAAAGAAGGAAAAGGCTAGAAGTCATCCGGAAACTCAGGATACCGGGATGGGTTACATGACATGCTTATATTCAGAAAAACAGTTTCTGGATAGTCTGCAGATTGTCATCTTTCATTCTTTGCTGCCCGATTGTAATTTCGTGGCAGGTTATTATCAGTTAAGGAGTATAACAACTTATGCGCTTTGGGATAAAATTTCCCAGGATATTTTATGGTTGGTGGATTGTTCTTGCCTGCTTCATGATCGCATTATATACTGCCGGCGTCATCGGGTACGGTTTTACCGCTGTTTTTGAGCCGATTGTCAGTGAGTTTGGCTGGAGTTACACCCAGGTGTCGCTGGCTTCATCCCTCAGGGGTTTGGAGGTAGGTCTTTTTGCGCCTTTGGTGGGTCTTCTTCTTGACCGTTTTGGCGCCAAACCGGTAATATTCGTTGGCGGTATTATTACGGGTTTCAGCTTGATGCTCCTGGCACGTACCAATTCCCTGGTGATGTTCTACGTCTCTTTTGCGCTGGTATCACTGGGTATGAGTGCCTGCAGCGCGACGGCTCTCCTTGTCGCTGTGTCTTACTGGTTCCGCAGAAGGATAGGCACGGCCATGGGGATTATGGTTTGCGGCTTTGGTTGCAGCGGCTTTATTGTGCCGACGGTGGTCTGGATGGTTGACACACTGGGATGGAGGACCGCCCTGACCTATTTTGGTGTTGGGATGTTCCTGATTATCTTACCGCTGTCGCTGGCAGTCAGGGGTCGGCCTGAGAAATACGGACTTCTGCCGGATGGTGATGTCAGTATTCCGGCTTCCTCCGGCAGCAATGTTTCTCCGGCAAAGACCGAGGGTAAGAATATCAGTGCAAGGGTTATCTTTACCAGTCGTACCTTCTGGCATATTGCCCTCGCTTTTTCCGCCCAGCACATGATTGTCGGTGCGGTCATTACTCATATTATGCCTTATCTCGGCAGCGTTGGTATTGACCGTGCTTTGGCCGGCGTGGTGACCACCTTTGTGCCCCTGGCAAGTATTGTCGGACGCTTTGGCTTCGGGTGGCTGAGTGACAGGATGAAAAACAAGCGTTTGGCCGTCGCCGGTTTTGCCCTCATGGGTCTGGGCATGTTTTTCCTGAGCTATGCTTCTCCCGGAGCCATGTGGGTGCTGGTGTTATTCCTCT
The DNA here is from genome assembly GCA_043818655.1 of Chloroflexota bacterium. Classification (GTDB taxonomy): domain Bacteria; phylum Chloroflexota; class Dehalococcoidia; order Dehalococcoidales; family JAZDNC01; genus JBDRFO01. Next base: position 9,588 of record JBDRFO010000117.1, on the reverse strand, counting down.
TTTTCTTTGGGATTGGCTTTGGGGGCACCAACACAATGAGAGCAATTCTGCCGAGAGAGTACTTCGGGATGAAAAACTTTGGCACGATCCTTGGTTTTCTCACCGGTGTGGGCACACTGGGGAGCATGTCGGGAGCGCCCCTCGCCAGATTTTGTTACGATAAATTTGGCAGCTACCAGCCGATATGGCTGATTTTTATCGGTGTCGCCGCCTTTTCCCTCATATCGATCCTCCTGACGCCGCCATTCACGGCGAAGGGAGTGAAATCCCCGGAGAAAAAAGCCTAGGCTGACCGGGCTGCGCAAAAAAAGACGGTGCTTTCTTCTTCTCGTTCTCCCCGTCTTTACCCTTATTCTCTCCGGTTTCCCGGGCAGTTTCCCAAATCTGAACTTGCAGGCTGTCCGGATGCTGGTTTTCCGTAGCTGAAATGAAGTATATCCGGTCTCAAGATACAATATTTTCTGATGACTTCTAACCTTTTGCCTCAGGCTGCGTTATTATTAGTGAGAAAACTTCACGGGAAGAGAACAGGATATTATCAAAAAGGGGGGTCACCATGAAATCGAAAAGATTTATCACGCTGACGGTCGCGCTGGTTATGGCTATTTTTACTTCCTTGCTGCCGGCCTGTGCATGTGGCTCGCAGGAGAAGGTTGAGAGCTACATGGCGGTGGCGCCGCTGGTACTGCAGTCCGGGGGCAGGGAGGCGGTTTCGGTAACCCTCCTCAAGGGAGAAAAACCGGTTACCGGGAATGTGAAACTTACCCTGCTTAAAAGCAATGATACGGTTCTCGAGGCCAGTGAAAAGATTACCGGTAAGGGCGTGATCTCCTTTGATGTTCCTGATCTTGAAGAGGGGGATTACACCCTTCGTGTTGAGGGGAACGGTTTTCGTGACGAGGGCGCGGTAAAGGTGGCAAGAGATGCCCTCATTCTTCTTGAAACCGATAAGCCCATCTACAAACCAGGGCAGACCATCCTTATACGGGTAATCACCCTGAACTCAGAGCTGAGGCCGGTGGTTCAGGAAGCCACCGTGGAAATCATGGATGCGAAGGGGATAAAAGTCATGCGTAAAACCGTCAGCACCGATGAGTACGGCATGGCGACACTGGAGCTACCCCTTTCCACAGAGCCAAATTTGGGGGTCTGGAAGCTATCCGCGGCGAGCGGCAGCGAGCGGACACAGCTTGACATAAGGGTGGAAAAGTATGTTCTGCCCAAGTACGAGGTGAAGGTTGACCTGGAGCGAGACTGGTTCCTGGTGGGTGAGCGCATTAAGGGTCAGGTTACCGCGGAGTACAGCTTTGGGAAACCGGTGGCGGGTGAGGTTGAAATCAGGGCGCTGCGGTATGTCGGTGAGTGGCAGGAGTACACCACCTTCTCCCGAACGATTGACGGCAAAGTGGATTTTGAGTTGCCTCCCACAGAGTATGTTGCCGGCGTGCCCGGGGCGAGCGGTATGGGCAATGTGCAGCTTGATGTGGTCGTCAGGGAAAAGGCGACCGGTTATCAGGAGGAAACAAGTAAACTCCTTACCATTGCCCAATCCGGGCTTAACATCCAGGTAATCCCTTCGTCTTTGACCTTTAAGCCCGGGCTTTCTTTTGGCTTCCTGGTAATCACGGAAACACCGGATAATCGGCTCATTAAGGCGGACGTGGAGGTCAGGGTCAGCGTGGTTGATGATTCATTTAACGAAAAGGATATTCTGAAAGAAACCGTCAGAACCGAGAAGGGTAAGGCACTGGTTGACATCACGCCGCCGGCTGATGCGGTTGCCCTGATGATAACGTGCAACGGCGAAGGGAGCTGGGCAAATAAAGTAGTTGCCGCTTCCTACTCCCCTTCGTCCAGCTTTATTCACGTGGAGCAAACCAGCAGTGATATCCCCTCGGTGGGCGAAACGGTCAGGTTTAAGGTTCATGCCACGAAAGAAGCCACCAACTTCTACTACGAGGTGATCGCGCGGGGTAGGGTGATTTTTACCGATTTCACCGCAAGCAACGAAATATCATTCCCGACAACCCCCCTGATGGCCCCGTCATCCCGTCTCCTTGTTTACCAGATACTGCCCAACAGTGAGGTGGCGGCGGACTATCTTCCCTTCAAGGTAAGCGCCCTCTATCCGCATAGTGTCAAGGTCACCTTCAGTGAGGATGAGGTGGCGCCCGGGGAGAATGTCAAAATAAATATCGAAACTGAGGGTGAGGCGAGGGTCGGGCTGACCGCGGTTGACCGCTCGGTTTATATCCTGGCGGAGAACCGGTTGAATCTTGAGCAGGTCTTTGCCGAGCTGGAGAGGCTCTACATGAATCCGCAGGCGGAGTTGCACGAGGTAACGCTTTACCCGGTTCTGAATACAAAAGGGGCGAAAGAGACCTTTCAGGATGCCCAGATGATGGTGCTGAGCAATAATAAAATCCCGGAAGGGAAAGAGTACCGCACGGAAAGAAATGAGGGTCTCATGGAGAGGGTCTTCCAGCTTTTTGACGGTGCCGGGGGAATGCAGAAGGGTATCCCGCCGCCGATGGTGGCTGTTCCGTCAGTGGCGCCGGCGCCGGATGGACAGGCAGCGAATGGAGGTCTTGCCGAGGTGGCGAGGGTTCGGCAGTTCTTCCCGGAGACGTGGCTCTGGGAAGAGATGGCGACAAATCTGCTGGGCAGGGGTTCTCTCAATGTGACGGCGCCTGATACCATCACAACATGGATGCTGCGCGCGGTTGCCATTTCCCGGAAGAACGGGCTTGGTACGGCTGAGGATGAGCTGCGGGTCTTTCAACCCTTCTTCCTGAGCTGTGACCTGCCCTATGCCGCAATAAGGGGCGAGGAGTTTCCCATCAGGGTGGCGGTCTATAACTACCTGGATCTGCCGCAACAGGTTGTCGTGCAGCTTGAGACGACGGACTGGTTTGAGCTGCTGGATGAATCTGAAAAAACCCTTAACATCAATGGTAACGATATCGGCGGTGCCGAGTTCATGGTCAGAACCACGAAGCTTGGTGTCAACCAGGTAAAGGTCAGCGCCCGGAGCAAAGAGGCGGCTGATGCCGTCGTCAAGACGGTTATTATTGATGCCGAGGGGGTTGCCCGGGAGCTTGTGGATAACCTTGTGCTCGGGAGCGGCAGCAATCAAACCCTCGCCACGGCACTGCTCCTGCCTGTGGTTGACGGGTCGGGACGTGCTTACGTTGCGGTGACCTCAAGCTACCTCACCCAGACGATTGACGGACTGGAGGGGCTGATCCAGATGCCCTTTGGCTGTGGGGAGCAGAACATGATTGTCTTTGCCCCTGATGTCTATATTACGCAGTATCTGAAGGAGAGCGGGCAGCTTAAACCGGAGATCATGGCGAAAGCGGAAAAGCTCATGATTACCGGCTACCAGCGAGAGCTAATCTACCGGCGCAGTGACGGCAGCTTCTCTGCCTTCGGTGAGAGCGATAAGGAGGGCAGTCTGTGGCTTACCGCTTTTGTCCTCAAGTGCTTTGCCCAGGCGAAAGGACTCATCTACATTGATGACAGTATCCTGACCTCAGCCTCCGACTGGATTAAAGCCCGGCAGAACGGGGATGGCTCTTTTGATGCGGTCGGTTTTGTCCATCACCAGGAGATGCTTGGCGGGTTGAAAGGCAAAACGGCGCTGACTGCCTATGTGGCGGGCGCCCTGCTGATCGCCGGGGAGAGGGATAGCGCGCTCAAGGCGGTTGCCTATCTGGAGAAGAGCCTTTCTGAAATGAAAGATGCCTACAGTCTTGCCCTGACTGCCTACGTTCTGGAGCTTGCCGGGAGTGCCAAACGCGCTGAAGCCCATGACCGGCTGATGGCGGAGGCAATCGAGGATGAGAATGGAATCCATTGGGGTGGTGGTGGGGTTGTGCCGGAACCGTTACCCGGCAAGCCCGGCATGGAAATACGACCGGGAGGACTGCTGCCTGTCCCGAATCAGACGGCTGAGATTGAGACAACGGCTTACGCGACGCTCGCCCTGACAAAACACGGTGACGTCATGAATGCCTCACGGGCGGCAAAATGGCTGGTGTCAAAGAGAAACGCCTACGGCGGCTTTGGCTCAACCCAGGATACGGTGGTTGCCCTCCAGGCGCTGACCGAATATGCTGCGGGCAGCCGGGCGGATGTTGACCTGAGGGTGAAAATATCCGCCGGTGATGTGAAAAAAGAGCTAAGGCTGAATCAGGATAACTACGATACCCTGCAGATTGTTGCGGTTCCGGTAAACCAGGATGTGAACATCAGCGCCGAGGGCAAAGGTGAGGCGATTGCCCAGGTGGTCAGGCGGTTTAACATACCCGAGGCAAAGCCGGAAACAGAAATCCTCAAGGTCGATGTTGATTATGATGTGACACAGGTTAGCGTGAATGACCTGGTCAAGGTGAGTGTCTTACTGGCGTTTAACCCGCCGGAAATTGTGGCGTCGGGGATGGTTGTTCTTGACGTTTCCGTACCCACCGGTTTTACCCCGGTTGAAGACTCGATCGCACAGGTCGTGGCGAAAGAGGATAAGATCAAGCGCTACGATGTCGCCGGCAGAAAGGTCGTCTTCTATCTTGACGAGGTGGCTGCTCAGGAGAAGATCGGCTTCAGCTTTGATGTCAGGGCGGTTTACCCGGTCAAGGCAAAGGGGGTCACCTCACGGGCATACTCCTATTACCAGCCGGAGATCAGCGGGGAAAGCCTGTCACGAGATATCACGGTTCTCGGAAATTAAGTCAGTATCCGGGCACAGGTAAGAAGATAAGAGTGGGGGACAAGGGTAAATGCCTTGTCTCCCACTCTTTTCGGGGCATGGATGGTGGGCTTTCACTTTTGGTGGACTTTACCGGTGAGTCTGTCAAATTCAAGAAACTTGCACATCGGGTTTCTAGATAGCTTGTAGACTGGTTTTGTCCTGTTTTATTTGTACCTCTTGATAGTTTTGCTTTTGTTGTCTATAATGGAATTTGTTCCTAAAGGGAATAATATTAGTAGGTAATTAGGACGCATGAAGATTACCAAGAAATCTGAATATGCCGTGAGAGCACTGATGCAGATTGCTTTGAGTGGGACTGAGAGCATGGTGCGTGCCAGTGATATTGCCGCGAAAGAGAACATGTCCGTGAAGTTTCTGGAGCAGGTGCTGGCGCTTCTCAAAAACCGGGGTATCGTGGAGGCGAGGCGGGGTGTTGGTGGTGGCTATGTTCTGAACAGGCCTCCGGAAAATATTACGGTTGCGGAGGTGATCCGGCTTGTCGATGGGCCACTCGCCCCGGTTAGCTGCGTCAGTGAGATGGCATATGTTCCCTGCGAACGGAACGAGAGACTGTGCGCCTTAAGGAGTGTCATGGTTGAGGTCAGGCAGGCAATCCTGGACGTGCTGGAGAAGACTACCCTTGCTGATCTCTGCCAGCGGTCCCGGGAACTTACTGAAGCAGAAAAAACAATCCCTTTGGCGGCAGAGCGACCGGCGGGTCGCTAGTCTATCGCGGCGTTTTATGAATTGTCGCAGGGGGGATTGTCCCTCTTGTGTCCCTATGTCCGCTGACCTGTTTTCTTCACCGGATTCTGCTCACTTTCCGGCTCGATGCATCATGGCGCGCAGTCTATTGCCGACAGGTAATAGCACAATCTCAGCATGTACGATTTTTTGTTCAAGCTCGGTTGTTTTTCACCCGAATTTGTGATGACGAAAACCAGCTTACCAAGCATGATAGAACAGAACCCTTGACTGTTATCCCCTAGCTTTTTATACTACGTTATTATTTCTTGGTAAGGAGGGCTACTGTGTCTGAGGACAAGAAACTGTTCGCTGATGCTGTTTTTGAAGGTGGAGGGGTCAAGGGGATAGGTCTTGTCGGTGCTGTATCATGGGCAGAAGAATTGGGCTACAGATGGATGAATGTTGCCGGCACCTCTGCCGGAGCGATTGTCGCCGCCCTTATTGCTGCCGGGTATCGTGCTGCGGAAATGAAGGAGATTCTGGACAATCTGGATTACACGAATTTTAAGGATACCGGACTCATTGACCGCTTTCCTGTGATCGGGCCTCTCGCCAGCCTGATTTTCGAAAAGGGTATTTATGAGGGTGATTTCTTCTATCAGTGGATGCGGGATTTGCTCAATCAGAAAGGAATCAGGACGTTTGGCGATCTTGTCCTGACGGAGTATCAGGACGATCCCTGCTACCGCTATAAGCTCCGGGTAATCGCCTCTGATATCTGCCAGGGGCGCATGCTGGTCTTGCCTCAGGATATTGCCGATTACGGTACTGACCCAGATAAGCTTGATGTGGCACTGGCAATCCGCATGAGCATGAGCATTCCCTTCTTTTATGAACCGGTAAGGCTGCGGCACAAGAAAACAGGGGAGGTAAGCTACATTGTGGACGGCGGGCTTCTCAGCAATTTCCCCGTGTGGCTTTTTGATACCGATGGTGGTGCGCCGGAATGGCCCACCCTCGGCTTCAAGCTGATCGAACCTGGGGGGGAAACCCCGCATCAGGTGTTCGGGCCGGTAAGTTTGCTTGCAGCTCTTTTTGCCACCATGATGGAAGCCCATGATGCCAGGTACATCAAGGATGAGCAGTTTGTCCGGACGATCCCCATCCCCACGCTGGGTGTGGGCACAACAGAGTTTGATCTCTCAAGGGAGAGAAGCGAAGCCCTCTACCAGTCGGGAAGAGAGGCAGCGGAGAAATTTTTTGCCCGCTGGGATTTTGCCAGTTATGTCACGAAGTTCCGGGGTGTGACGTCTGCTCCCAGCCGGGGGGAAAGACTTGCGCAAAGAGATGGGATAAACGGTGGGAGGCTTGATTAAAGAAATATAGCGCTGCGCCGGTATCAGATACCAATCATTATCCTGCCCTGCTCCACTCTGACCGGGTAGATACCAAGGGGTCTTGGTGCCTGGAATACCTGACTTAGCTTAGCGACAAATCCGTTCCATACAATCCAGCGCACCACGTGTCTGTCGCTAAGGTCGAACTGTGATTGATACGGCGGGCAGGTTACAATTGTGCCCTCAGGTGTGCCCCGTGAGGTATTCCCCCATAGGGGGACAGCGGTTGTCGGAGAAGCATAGTATTTGTCCCCGGTACTGGCGATGAGATATTCACGATCGGAGAGGTTCACCTGCCTCATTGTTCCCTCCGGGGAATCTTTTGTGTTCGCAGCCACTACGTACTCAGGCATCAGCCACCTCCCCATCAGGAGATAGGGCAATCTATCAGACAGGAATTATCATGAGCGTGATACGGTAGTGGTGGTTCAGGTTGCCTTTGAGTCGGGATTAGCTTTACCCTGCTGTCCGGTAACCATCTGCACTTTAAGCAGGTTCGTGCTCCCGGCAATACCAAGGGGAACACCGCCGGTGATGACCACCAGGTCACCTGGGTTGGCAAGTCCGTATTTAAGAGCCAGTTCCGCACCGACCTGAAAAAAATCATCCACAGTGGGAAGAACGTGGTACATCACGGGCTGAACGCCCCAGTACAGTTGCAGTCTCCTTTTGACCTCTTCGTTGTGGGCGACGCCAAGAATGGGTATTCTTGGACGGTATCGGGAGACGCGTCTTGCGGTGCTGCCGGAGCGTGTGAAGGCGACAATGGCGGCGGCTCTCAGTCTCTCGGCGGTGTAGCAGGCATTGTAGCTGATTAGCTCATCGGTTACCGCTCCCACCCAGGCACCCCTTCCTGTGAGCCAGCGGTCATAGGGCAGCTTCCCCTCTGTCTCCTTCGCAATCTGAGCCATCATGGTGACGGCCTGCGCCGGGTATTTCCCGATTGAGGTCTCTCCGGACAGCATAATGGCATCGGTGCCATCAAAAATGGCGTTAGCAATATCGGTTACCTCGGCTCGTGTTGGCAGCATGTTGTTTATCATGGATTCCAGCATCTGTGTTGCCGTGATGACCGCTTTCCCTGCCCGGTTGCACTTCCTGATAATCTCCTTCTGCACCAGGGGTATTCTTTTGAGCGGGATGTCTACCCCGAGGTCGCCGCGGGCAACCATCGCACCATCACTTGCCTCAAGGATTGCATCAAGTACTTTGAGTGCCTCTCCCCGCTCAATCTTGGGGATTATCGGAAAATCAGCGCCGGCTTCTCTGATAATTGCCCTGGCCTGATTTATATCCTCAGAACTGTGGATAAATGACAGGGCAATGTAATCAGGATTTTGTTTGATGGCAAAAGCAAGGTGATTGCGAAAACTCTCGGTGATGAACGGGCTTGACGGACGCATCCCCGGGACAGCAACCCCACGGTTCGGGGTGAGCATCCCCCCGGCAATAACCCGGCATCTGACATCAGTCTCGCTTTTTTCCAGCACCCTGAGCACCATTGCCCCATCATCAAGAAGCACCCTGTCCCCCACCTTAACATCCCTTGGCAGGTTGGGCAAATTGATCGACACGGCTGTTCCATCACCCGCAACCGCTCTGGTAGTCAGGATAAATGTTGACCCCTTGTTGAGCTCCACTGAGCCGTTTTTGAGCTGACCCGTGCGGTATTTGGGTCCGGGCAGGTCAATGAGAACGGCGACAGATGTCTGAAGTTTCGTGGACAGATCCCTGACGGTCTTCACGAGAGCGGCATGCTCTTCGTGGGTGCCGTGGGATAGATTAAGACGGGCAATGTTCATTCCCGCTTTAATCAGGCGCTCAATCATCGCCGGCGTATTGCTTGCCGGTCCCAGGGTACAGACGATTTTGGTTTTCCGGGCGAATCCTTTATTGTTAGGCATATTACCAACCTTTTGCTACGCACTCCGTAGCAATGCAATTATGACGGACTATCCGGGAACTTAACTACAGGGCTGAGGTTAGAATTTGCCCAGCCCTGCGGCGTTATTTTCCCGGATAACCCCGTGCTTACGCAAAGTTACCCGATAAATCAACTTTATCCCGCCGGGCAAACAAGATTTTTTCTCCACCGGCAGGCTTTTCAGAAACCCTAAAGCCCCTTCTTGATAATGTAAGCGGCAAGGTCAATCAGCCTGGTTGTGTAACCCCACTCGTTGTCATACCAGGCGAGAACCTTAACCATGACATCATCAATCACCATCGTATTGTCGGCATCGACGATTGAGCTTGCCGTCGAACCCCGGAAATCAATGCTCACCAGAGGCTCTTCACAGAACTCAAGGATACCCTTGAGTGGCCCCTCCGCGGCAGTCTTGAGTGCCTTATTTACCTCTTCTGCTGTCACCTTTTTCTTCAATGTAGCGGTGAAATCGCAGATGGATACGGTCGCAGTGGGAACCCTGATGGCAATACCGTTAAGTTTCCCGGTAAGTTCGGGGATGACCACCGTTACGGTGCGGGCGGCACCGGTGCTGGTGGGGATAATGTTGACGGCAGCAGCCCGGGAGCGTCTCAGGTCACGATGAGCCATATCCAGAAGCCTCTGGTCGTTCGTGTAGGAATGGATGGTGTTTAAAAGACCCCGCTCAATACCAAAGGTATCGTTGAGAACCTTGACGACGACCGCAAGGCAGTTTGTCGTGCAGGAGGCATTCGAAATGATATTATGTTTGGCCGGGTCATAAGCCCCCTCGTTGACACCAAGGACAATGGTAATATCTTCATGTGTCG
>JBDRFO010000116.1:0-2264 GCA_043818655.1 Chloroflexota bacterium | reverse complement strand
AATTATGCCAATAAAAACTAAAAGGGCTATCAACGCCGGATGCACACTTAAAAAATCCCACACACTCACTGCTGGCCTCCACTGTGTAAGCCAGTTCCTTGCAGTTTCCATAAAGGAGTCAGTGGCAAATTCCCTAAAAAGCCACCACCCAATACTGATGAGGTTAAGTAACTGCTTCTTAGCCCAAAACATTGGTGGCATACCCCCATTTTACCACTTTGGGGATTTTGTTGAAACTCTAACCCTGAGTCAAGGTGATAATCGGGAAATTATTAGTGGTGATACTGGGATTGATAGGGATGATAGGATTATTGATAACCGGGTGTGATGCCGCTGCTCCGTCTTCGGAGCAGAGTGTAACTCAGCCTCCGCAGTCAACGTCTCCGGAGCAAAGTGTTGTTCAAGCTCCGCAGGTCGGTAAGCTGGCGCCTGATTTTACACTTGATTACCTGGATGGAGGAACCGTCTCATTGAGCGATTTTCGGGGCAGCCCGGTGCTGATTAACTTCTGGGCTACCTGGTGTCCCCCATGCAAACTTGAGATGCCGTTTCTTGAGCAGGTGTTTGATGAGTGGTCGGACCGGGGATTGGTGCTACTGACAATTGATATCGGTGAAAACCAGGCGACGGTGGAGGATTTTATGCGAACCGAGAATCTTTCTTTGCCGGTATTGATGGATAAGAATGAGGCCGTCTCCAGGCGCTATAATATCCGTTATTTCCCGACTATCTTTCTGGTCGATAAAGATGGTATAATCCAGAGTGTGAGAATCGGAGTTTTCAGCGGTGTGTCCGAAATAGAGCAGTCCCTGAGTGAGATTATGCCTTAGCCGGGTCTGTTTTGTGAGATAAGGGAGAATAATGAGCGATATCCTAGATGAGGCTTACGGGGTAGTCCAGTGTAAAGAGTGCCCCTGGTATAAGTCCTGTACCGTACCGATGAGATTCACCGCCGAAGATTTGCGCCGGCAGATGGAATCGTCAGCACCGGGGACGTTTGGTGTCTCACCGGCCGACCAGAATATGCAAAATCTTTTGTCCAATATGGCCACCGCCGCCCAGAATTCGATGCTGGAAGGTTGCCCCGTCTTTATTGAGCGCTTGCGGACTAATCCTGACCTTGCCCGTCGCATTAAGCAGATGATGCAGAGTTGGGGTAAAGAAGATTAGTTTTTTCTTTACAATCCTCACCTTTTGTGATAGCATTTAGCCAAAATCTAACTTGGTTGTTAGAATCCATTTGCATTCCTGAGAAAGTCGGATTACTGATAAGGGGGGTAAGCAAGCGATGTCACAGCAACGTGAAAGAAAACCAGAGTTCAGGACTACCGTTGATGGTACAGTGGTTAACGCGTCATACACCTTGGACGATTTAGCCGGTGCCGGGCAGGATAACAGTCTGGCCGGTGACTTTCCCTACACCCGCAACATATTCCCGGGCGGTTACCGCAGCCGCCTGTGGACGATGCGCCAGTATGCCGGGTTTGCCACCGTAGAGGAAACCAATAAACGGTACAAGTATCTCTATGAGCAGGGGCAGACCGGTTTTAGTGTCGCCTTCCACCTGCCTACCCAGATTGGCTACGATTCTGACCATCCCCTGTCTGCCGGAGAAGTCGGCCGTTGCGGAGTGGCCATAGATTCGTTGCAGGATATGGAGGAACTCTGGGAGGGGATTCCCCTGGCCGAGTGTAGTACCTCGATGACAATTAATGCCACCGCGCCTATCCTGACGGCGATGTATGTTGCCGCCGCTGAGAAACAGGGCGCCGAGATGGCAAAACTCGAGGGGACTGTCCAGAATGACCTGCTCAAGGAATATATTGCCCGCAACACCTATATATTCGGGCCGGTGCCATCCATGAGGCTGACTGCCGATCTCATTTCCTTCTGTTCCAAGGAAATGCCGAAATGGAACACGATAAGTATCAGCGGTTATCACATGCGTGAGGCCGGGTCAACCGCCATTCAGGAGGCTGCCTTTACCATAGCCAACGGCATCGCCTATGTTCAGGCGATGATTGACCGGGGGATGGAGGTTGACTCTTTTGCCCCCAGGTTCTCCTTCTTCTTCGCTTCCTATAATAATCTCCTGGAAGAGGTCGCCAAGTTCCGTGCCGTCAGACGCATCTGGGCAAAAATAATGAAAGACAGGTTCGGTTCTGATAACCCCCGCTCTCAGATGATGAGATACCATGTTCAGACCGATGGTTTTACCCTGACCGAACAGCAGCCGCTTAATAATATCGTTCGTGTGGCGATAC
>JBDRFO010000115.1:0-4884 GCA_043818655.1 Chloroflexota bacterium | reverse complement strand
ATTTGTGTACTCCGTGATGTAGGTCATGTTGTAGTTCGCGGCGTTGCTCTCAATATCATCGAGAACGTATTTAATCATGCCGCTGATAAAAGCGATATCCGTGCCGGATCTCAAGGGGGCATAGACATCAGACTTTGATGCCGAGCGGGTATAGCGCGGATCGACAACAATGAGCTTGCCCCCCCTTAGCTGTGCCGTGGTGATATGACCGAAGGCGGCGGGATGATTCTCCGCCGGGTTCCCGCCGATGACAAGAATTGCGTCACTGTTGGCAATATCCCCCCAGTGGTTGGTCATTGCCCCGCGACCGAATGTTTCCGCCAGACTGGCGACGGTGGGGGAATGTCATATCCGGGCGTGGTGCTCCAGGTAAACAATGCCAAACGCCCGTGCCATTTTCACCAGCAGGTAACACTCTTCATTGTCGAGGGCTGACCCGCCTAGGTTGGCGAGGGCTTCGGTGCGGTTGACAACCATGCCATTGCCATCCTGCTCGATGAAACTTTCATCGCGGGTCTTCTTGATGCGTCGGGCAATCTCTGTAATTGCCCAGTCCCACGACTTTGTCTCCCAGTCGCTTGCCCCGGGAGCGCGGTATAAAACACTGGTTAGCCGCCGGGGATTGTCTGCGGCAATCTGGCGGATGGAGACGCCTTTCGCGCAGCCGCCGCCGTTGTTGACCGGATGGTCAGGGTCACCTTCGATATTGACCATTTTACCGTCACTTGAGGCTACCAGAAAACCACAGCCACTGCCATCATAGGGGCAGATGGTGGTTTTCTCCTGCACCATATCCTTCAGGACGATGCCGTTACCGGCCGCTCTTATCTTCGGGAGTGCGATCTTGTCGGAGACAAGCGTTCCCGCTGATAGCCCCAAGCCGAGTCTTAAGAAATCACGCCTTGTTAAATTCATACTACACCTTCCTTTACCGATGTCTGGTACTGAATTAAGCTACATAAAATATCATCTTCCCTCGATAAACCTGATAATCACCTCCTCGTGAAAACGAATTGTCCTTCAGTATGTTAAATAACCGCAGTATGTATCGAGCAACTCCAAAAATCACGAACTGTTTCATAAATAAGTTTAATTCATATATTGAATCGTTGATAGCTTTAAGTATACACATAAAACAGGGCAAATTACCAGAAAAATCAATAGAAGTCATCCGGAAACTCAATATCATGAGACAGAGCATATTTCATACTCAACTGCGAAAATATCGTTTCTGGATAGCCTGGAATAAATGCCTGCGGCAGCAAAATATCAGATGAGCCGGTGTGTCCATCCGGTTATTCCCCCAAAAAACCGTAGTTTTTTTGTACCGGATTGTCATGATAAAATTTTATTGCCCAAAAGTATCAGTGATGGTTGGCTAATGCTATAATTTTGTAATATATCCTCTTATCAGGGGTGGGGAAAACTAGAAGGACAAGGTGAGTTTCATGTCATTGTTTATTACCTTTGAAGGTGGTGAGGGGAGCGGCAAGAGCACGCAGGCGGCTGCCCTTTATAAAAGACTTCAGGAGCAAGCAATCTTGTCCGTTCTCACCCGCGAGCCTGGCGGCACGCCACTGGGGGAGAAAATTGCCCGTCTTCTAAAGTGGCCTGAGGGTGCCGTGATTGTGCCGCTTGCCGAGCTTCTTCTGTTTAATGCCTCCCGTGCGGAGCTGGTCGCCGAGGTAATCAGACCGTCTCTTGAAGAAGGAAAGGTGGTTATTTGTGACCGCTATACAGACTCCACTATTGCCTACCAGAGCTACGGGCGCGGTCTCCCTCTGGAGATTGTCATGAGGTTAAATCAGACCGCAACGAACGGGCTTAAGCCGGTGCTGACGGTGCTTGCGGATGTGCCGGTAGAGGTCGGGCTTGCGCGCAAGAGAGCAGAAAGGTCAGACCGTTTTCAGCAGGAGGTGGTCGCTTTTCACCGGAAGGTGCGTGACGGTTTTCTCCGGATCGCTCGTGGTGAACCCGACCGTTTCCTGGTGATTGATGCGACAAAATCGCAAGAGGAAATTGCGCAAATTGTCTGGCAGAAGGTTGCGGGGCTTCTCTCCCTCAAGAATGGCTGAGGTGATGACGAAAAAGCACGTCGTGGTGGCGATGAGTGGTGGGGTGGATTCCTCGGTGACGGCGTATCTGCTCAGAGAGGCAGGTTATAATGTCAGCGGCGCTCACCTGATCCTTTCCAGTAGCGGGAAGACATCAGAAAGCAATATCAGTGAGCTTGAGAAGACCTGCGGTATGCTTGGTATCCCCCTGCAGACGCTTGATTTCAGGGCACAGTTTCAAGAGAAGGTTATTGCATCTTTCTGCCGGGAATATGCCCTTGGACGGACGCCAAACCCGTGCGTTGTCTGTAACGAGCAGGTCAAATTTGGTCTTCTGCTCCGGTGGGCGCGGGAGTGGGGGGCTGACTTTCTAGCAACGGGTCATTATGCCCGTCTTGAATCCGGAGATAATGGCTACCGTCTGCTAAGGGCGATGCACAGGGAGAAAGACCAGTCTTATTTTTTGTACCGCCTGGGACAGGATGTGCTTAAAAATATTCTCCTGCCTCTGGGTAACTGGAGCAAGCCCGATGTGCGAAAGCTGGCGGCATCCCTGGGCTTGCCGGTGGGTGACAGGCGTGAGAGCGAAGACCTCTGCTTTATTCACGACGACGGTTACCGCTCATTTATCGCCCGTCATATCTCTTCCCGCCCCGGAGATATTGTGGACACAGGCGGTGCTGTCCTGGGGAGACACGAAGGCCTGGAGAAATACACCGTGGGACAGAGGCAGGGACTTGGTCTCAGTTCCAATCGTCGCCTGTATGTGCTTGAGCTTGATGCGGCGCAAAACCGGCTGGTGGTCGGGGCAAAAGAGGCGCTGATGAGCCTTGAGGCTCTCGTGTGCGGGCTTTGCTGGGTATCGGGGAACCCCCCCGAAGATTTAGAGAAGATCACGGCGAAAATTCGTTACCGCTCACCGGAGACGGCAGTAAGGCTTCAGATAACAGGTGATACCGCTCTTGTCATGTTTGACAAGCCTCAGATGGCTGTCACCCCGGGACAGTCTGTGGTATTCTATCGGGGTGATGTGGTTCTGGGTGGTGGTATAATCGCCGGCAAGAGGGAAAGATAACCCGGTCAGTCATTGCGAGCGTTAGCGAAGCAATCCGCAAAATCCGGGCAGGCGGACGGATTGCTTCGTCGCTGTCGCTCCTCGCAATGACAGTGTGATAGATTTCTCCATTTGTCAGAAATCATTCGGAAACCCGGATGCTGAGATAGGGCACGTTAAATATCCGATTTGAGAAGTCAGTTTCAGGTAGCTGCAGGTTGTATTATGTCTCACAATCAAAAAATATTTGCTCATCGTGTTAGTAGCTATAATGTCGTGGTAAGTTATACCGGGAGACGCAGTTATCAATAACCAGCGCCCGACTTTTGCCGAGGAAAAAATACTCTGGGAGCATGGCTTCCGCCTCGTTGCCGGTCTTGATGAGGTCGGCAGGGGTGCCCTGGCGGGGCCGGTGGCAGCCGGTGCGGTCATCCTGCCGCCCGGATTATCTTCGGACTGGCTTGGTGATGTGCGGGACAGCAAGCAGCTTACCCCATTAGCGCGGGAGTATCTGTCGGGTAAGATTCGGGAGGTAGCCCTTGGGGTGGGGGTTGGCTATGTCTCTCACCGGATGATCGATGCTGGGGGCATCGTGCGGGCAACAAGGCTGGCGATGCAACGGGCGGTTGCGCATCTTGCGGTTCCGCCGGAGTCTCTCCTGATTGACTATCTGCTCCTGCCGGAGGTGCCCATCCCACAGCGGGGTATTGTTAAGGGTGATGACCGGTGTTTTTCCATTGCCTGCGCCTCGATTGTTGCGAAAGTAGCCAGGGATCACCTGATGAAAAAGATGGATACAGTTTATCCGGGGTATAATTTGTCTGGCAATAAGGGATACGGAACCGGGGAGCATATCGCCTGCCTGAGCCGTTTGGGCCCGTGCCCTATCCACCGCCGTTCCTTCCAGCCGGTAAAAGGGATGGTGTGCCGTAAGACATGAACCGCAGGGATACCGGTATGCTGGGGGAAAAATTAGCCCGTAGCTTTCTGGAGGAGCGCGGCTACCGGGTCATTGGAACAAACTACCGCTCACCTGAGGGGGAGATTGATATTATCACACTAAAGGCGGACTGGCTTATCTTTGTTGAGGTCAGGACAAAGAAGAGTCTCCGGTTTGGCAGCCCGGAGGAGTCCGTTACCCGTCTGAAGAAAGAGCATCTCATTGCCTGTGCCGAACGTTACCGCCAGGAGCACAATAACCTGCCCGAGCTATGGCGGATTGATTTTGTCGCGGTTGAGCTGACACCTGCCGGCAAGCTCCGGCGCATTGCGCTGATTGAGAACGCGGTCAGTGAGTCTTAAACGTGACATGCTGTCAGCTCTCATCTTTCAGGGCAACACATGTCGATATAACGTGACAATATTTGCGGGTGTATATCTTGCCCGGATGAGGCACAAGTGCTACAATAAACCATTCTTATAAATGTGTCTGAATCAACCGGTATTGAATTAAAAAATGATGCAACAGGCAGCAGTCGTCAGAATTATTGATGCCAACCTGAACCGCGCCAGTGAGGGGCTGCGTCTCCTTGAGGAACTGGCACGGTTTGTGCTGAATCATGCCCCGCTGACCGAAAAACTGAAAACACTCCGTCATGAGCTTGTCCTTGGTGACCTGGCTTTTAACCGGTTGCTTCTTGAGGCGAGGGACGCTGGGGCGGATGTTGGGGTTAGCATAACGGCACCCGGGCAGGAAGAGGCGAAAGACCTGGTGGTGATGGCGGTTGCCAATGCCCGCCGGGCGCAGGAAGCCCTGCGTGTCCTTGAGGAGGTAGC
>JBDRFO010000114.1:0-10933 GCA_043818655.1 Chloroflexota bacterium | reverse complement strand
AGCGCCGCCTCCCGGCGCCTTTTTTCGACCTCAGCGATGGTCAAACCGTACAACCGTCCCAGCTGGTCGTCAGTCAGCATCTCTGTCACCGGGCCTTCACCCCGGATGAGCCCGTCCTTCATCAGCACCAGCCGGTCGCATGCCACAGGAAGAGCGCTTAAATCATGGGTGACAAACAGGGTGGTCAGCTTTTTCAGGTCGTGAATCTGCCTGACCAGCGCCAGAATATCGGTCTTTGCCTTCCAGTCCAGTGAAGCCGTTGGCTCATCCAGCAGGAATATCTCCGGTTCCTGGGCAAGACAGCGCGCCATGGCGACTCGCTGCTGCTCACCGCCGGAAAGATGCCCGATCGGCCGCCGGGCAAGATGCGTCATCCCCACCAGTTCCAGCGCCGTATCCACGATTTCCCAGTCATGCTTCCCTGGCCTGCGGAACAGGCCGAGACGGCCGTAGCGCCCCATCATCACAACCTCACGGACATACACCGGCATCCTGGGGTCAATGTTCTGTGCCTGCGCAACATAACCGACCCTTTTTCTCAGGGAATGCCCGCTGCCAGCGCTGACAGGTTGTCCGAGGACAGACACCCGTCCCTGAATCAGCCTGCCCATCCCGTTCACGATG
Source organism: Chloroflexota bacterium (assembly GCA_043818655.1). Lineage (GTDB taxonomy): Bacteria > Chloroflexota > Dehalococcoidia > Dehalococcoidales > JAZDNC01 > JBDRFO01. The sequence goes on along the minus strand of JBDRFO010000114.1, from coordinate 10,309 downwards.
GTAAGCAGCGTGGTCTTCCCGGCGCCGTTGGGCCCGACAATGCCGACAAACTCCCCGTATCTTACCTTCAGGGATACCCCGCGAAGGGCAATATCCTCACGGTAAGAGACGACGGCATCCTCAATATCGATGGAGCACCGATGCAAGTTATTTCCTTTCATGTCCTGGTTCTATCCAAATACGAACGGGAAGCCGGCTGTCAGCGTCGCAAATTCATGTGCATAAAACCCGGTGCAAACAGAACTCCTCCTCACCGGAAATCATGATTTTTTTACTTGTTACCGACCGCATTCAGGATTAGCGCAATGTTCTTATCAATCGCTTCCTCCCACGTCCCGGTGTTCTCATAGCCACCGGGAAAATTTGAGAGCACGATGCCCTTCACACCAAGCTCCTCCGCCAGCCCTTTCCCCGCCTCGCCGCCGGTCTGCATATTGTCAATCACCAGCATCACACCCTTCTCCCTGCCATTATCCACCAGGTCTTTGACAGTCTGCGGGGTAAAGGTCTCCGGTCTGCCGTAGGTGCCGATGATGTTGAGACCCGCCCACTTGACGAAACCGGACTGCTGCTCATCACAGAGCACGTTAACACTCGCAAGGTTTACCTGACGCAGCGTGGTCTCAATTTCAGATTCTTTCGCGGTTAACTCAGCACTGTACGCATCGGCCGCTTCCCGGTACGCCGCAGCATTGTCGGGGGCTACCTGTGCCAGTGCCGCGGCAATTTTACCGGCAGCCTCCCGCTGCACCGGCGGTGTCATCCAGTTGCCCGGCAGCTCAATCTTGACCACGGTAAGCTTTTTGTTGTCAGCAGAGGCAATCAGTTCCTCAGAGAACTTCTCCCCCTGCCAGTTGTGGATGATGAAAAGATCGGTATCAGCCAGCATTTTGATGTCCTGGGGCTTGACATCAAAATGACCGGGGCACTGCGCCGGTGGAATAATATTAACCACGCTGACCCCATCACCCCCAACACGCTCAACCACCCCGGCAATCAGGGACGTGCTCGTCACCACGTTTACCGCAGCGGAGTCTTCCCCGGAGCATCCCCCAAATAAAATACCCGGCACCAGACCGGTAACCAGCAAGGCAGCAACCAGTATGCCATATCTTTTCATCACTCCGTACCTCCTTAAAAAGTGATATTGTTTCATTTGCCGTCAACGGTTTGCTGACAGATCAATGCGTCAGACTGCCCGCCCGGCTTCTCTCATACCCCAAAAAAAGGTGGCTGCATTTTATGGCATTTGCATCTAGGTGCAATAAGACGGTAAAAAAATAAATGAGCCACCTAGCCTTTCTTCCTGCAGCTTTCACAGAGCCCGCTCATAACCAGATGCTTCTCATCAATGCGAAAGCGGTATTTCTCACCGAGTGACCTCTCTACCGCTGCAAAGATGTCTTCGTCACAATCAACACTCTTGCCACACTTGCGGCACACCAGGTGATGGTGATGTCCTTCCTCCACGTGGTGGTAGATCAACTCATCACCCACCTCGCTTTTATAGATGCAGCCGGCTTCCTCAAGCAGCTCCAGCGTGCGGTAGATGGTCGATTTATTGACACCCGGCATCCTGTCCTGAACGCAGGCAATAATTTCTTCAGCGGTGAAGCGGGCTTCGGTATCATGGATGATATCCAGAATCAGCCTCCGCTGGGGGGTGAGTTTCAACCCTTTTCTCTTCAGTGTGATAAAGCAACTCATCGTTATTGCACCTGGCCGCAATTATAAGGCACACCGGCACCGGCTGTCAACCCCCGTCTGCCTCATTTACCTCCTCCACCCAACGCTTAATGTTTCGTTTTTTCTGAGCCTGCCGGTTGAACCGGCAAAAAGGCTCTCCGCAGAAGGAAACGTTATGTCAAGCATCAGTTCTCCCGCCATGCTTGAGAACATAGACCATCACATCGCCAACATTGGTGCCCGTATCACCGGTGATTACCAGCGAGTTGCCCATTTGCTCAAGCAGCGTGAAGCTATCGTAGGAGTCAAGGTAGCCCCTGACATCAATGCCCAGAGAGAGTGCGGCTTCCAGAGAACTGCTGTCCACAAGACCACCGGCAACATCAGGCAGATAGTCCGAGCCGTCGGTGCCGATACTGGCAAGCGCCCACCCACCGGGGTAATCCTTCAGCGCAAGCATCGAGGAGGCAGCATAATGCTGGTTCCTGCCCCCTTTCCCATGAACATCCGGCAATTTCGGGGTTGTCTCGCCGCCGATCAGGATGACGTTAAAGCCCGTGTATTTGCCGTTTTGTATCTCGTCAGCACGGGTTCGGGCGGCTGTTTCCGTATCACCCTTTTGCGCCGCGGTAACGATCAGGGGATTGAGCCCCATCTCCCTGGCTTTTGCCGCCATCGCCTCAAGGGCAAGCCGGTTGTCCCCGATGATGTGGTTTTTGCAGTTGGCAAGCTTCTTGGGTGTCTCCGCCACCTCACCATGCTTTCCTTTCTCAAGAAGACGGAGAACACTCTGCGGCGCTTTTGATAAAAGATTGTATTTCGCCAGGATATCCAGGGCATCAGAGTAGGTTGTGCGATCGGGATAAGTCGGGCCGGAGGCAATTACGGAAAGGTCGTTACCGATAACATCCGATATTATCAGGGAGAGAACCGTGGCGGGGGCAAAAAACTCACCCAGCCGGCCGCCCTTAATCCGGGAGAGGTGCTTTCTGACGGCATTAATCTCGCCAATCGCGGCACCGGATGCGATAAGTAACGCGGTTAGCGACTGCTTGTCGGACAGGCTTATCCCCGTCGCCGGGCAGGGCATAAGCGCCGAGCCGCCGCCGGATATGAGGCAGATGATAACGTCATGCTCATCTATCCGGTAGCATTCCTTCAGGGAAAGCATCTCATTTACGCCGTCAATCCCCCTCCCGTCAGGGATCGGGTGCCCGGCTTCCCGTATCCTTATACTATCGGTCACGTAAGCGGCACTCTTGCAATTCACCACGCCGGCAGTGATGCTCTCGCTGCCAATCATCTGCTCCAACGTTTCCGCCATGAGCCCGGATGCCTTGCCCCCCCCGATAACAAAGAGCCTGCCGCCGGTCAGGTCACAGGGATCCTGATCAACCCGTATTGTCCGGCGACGGGAATCATATGTCACAGAGTTCTTCATCAGGTTTGGCGGCAGGATGCGCTTGATGCCCGCCTCAACAAGCACCAGTACCTCTTCCCGCAAAGGGGTTGTTGCCAGTTCATTTTTATTCCTGATCATCATTTTCCCGCCAATTACGCCCGGTAATTTTTCTCCGTTCAGTATAGGCTTTCGGGTGGGAAATGTGAAGTCAGCCGAAGAGAACGATGCGTGATGCGGGTTTTTTCTTGCCAGATGCCGATTTTTGCTTCATAATGAGATTCAGGGAATGAGGCTGTTCTAAAAACAGGGGGAGAAAACATGAAAGAACTCAGCATTGGCAAAATAAGAGGGCTTACCCAGATTGCCGGCAAAAACGGCACCTTTACCATGTGCGCCATGGATCACCGCGGGTCTTTCCGCAGCATGATTAACGCGAAGAACCCTGATGCTGTTACCTCTGAGGAGATTACCCGGCGCAAGCTTGAGCTGTGCGAGAGCCTGGGGGGATACGCCAGCGCCGTTCTTCTTGACCCGATCTGGGGTGCCGCCCAGTGCATCGCCGGCGGCGTCCTGCCGGCACAAACCGGACTTCTGGTCAGCATCGAAGAGAGCGGCTACACCGGAGGCAAGGAGAGCCGCCTGACAACGCTGCTACCCGGCTGGGGGGTGGAGAAAATCAGGCGCCTAGGGGCGCAGGCAGTCAAGATGCTGGCCTACTACCGCCCCGACCTGAAGAATCTGGCAGGTAAACAACAGGATATCATCAGGGCAGTTGCCGATGACTGCACAAAACACGACATTCCGTTTCTCCTGGAAGCGGTAAGCTACCCGGTAGGCAAAGAGGTAAGTGATGCCGTAGCGTTTGCCGGGGTTAAGGGAGAGCTTGTCATCGGGTCGGCAAGGGATATTACCGCCCTGCCCGTGGACGTACTCAAGGCTGAGTTCCCGGCGGATATGCGCTACGAGCAGGATCAGGGGGTGCTGAAAGAGAGCTGCCGCCGGCTGGATGAGGCGTCACAGCGTCCATGGGTTCTCCTGAGCCAGGGGGTTGACTTCGATGTTTTCGCCCGGCAGGTGGAGATTGCCTGCCAGGCAGGGGCGTCGGGTTTTCTTGGCGGACGCGCCATCTGGAAAGAGGTCATGGCGATTGAGGACGCCCGCGACCGGATGAAGTTCCTGTCAACAACCGCACTGGACAGGCTGAAAAAGATCAGCGATATCGCCGCGAAGTACGGGGTACCGTGGTACAGGAAGCTGGGATTGTCAAGCTCCAGGCTGGCAACAATTACGGAGAACTGGTACCAGGGCTACTAAGCGTATTTCTCTTTGCAGTTTTCGCTCATTACGGAAGACTGCTTCGTCACGGTGCTTCTTATCACGACAGGGAACAGAAGACAGACCTATCCAAAACCCATCAGATGGCAGCACTGATGAGATAAAGCCCGGTATCTCTTAGTGCGACAGTATCTCGTTCAGTGCCTGGCGGTATGCCCTGAAGGTCAACGCATCAAAGAGGACAAAGACAACTTCCTTTAGTGAGCCAGGATTATCTTCCAGAAAATCAGCGACTGTCCTTATCGCCACGGTAGCGGCTTTATCCACCGGATAGCCGTAAGCGCCGGTGCTGATCGAGGGAAAGGCGACTGTTGCCAGCTTATTCTCATCTGCCAGCTTCAGGCTTTCCCGGTAGGCGCTTGAGAGCACTGCCGCCTCATCTGACTTGCCACCATACCAGACAGGCCCAACCGTATGGATGACATACCCGACAGGGAGATTGCCCCCGGTGGTAATCACCGCCCTGCCGGCCGGCAGGCGCCCCTGTTGCGCCACAATCTTTTTGCACGCCTCCAGAATGGCGGAGCCACCAGCGCGGTGAATGGCACCATCAACGCCACCACCACCCATCAGGCTGGAGTTGGCGGCATTGACGATGGCATCGGTTTCCTGACAGGTAATGTCCCCCCGGACAAGACGCAGCTTCACCCCGTTGATCACAGTCTCTTCAACCTGCTCCATATTTTCACCTCATTTTACTCCCCCAACAGGGCAAACTGTTTCCGGATATTTTTATCCTGACACCCACGTTTTTACCCCGCCTAACCAGTTGATCTTTTCGTTTTTACCGGGTCATGATTATTATCACATAAATTCGGGGCGACGAAAACCAGCCTGCCGACCATGACCAAGGAAAACCATATTTTCGCCCGCAAGATGCCTCAATCCATTCTGCTTTACCGCAGCTCTTTCGGGAACGTCTTTCTGGTGACAAGAGAGAGCCAGACCAGAAAAAGCATGATGGGAACCTCGGTCAGAACACCAACCACGGTCGCCAGGGCTGCCCCCGATGCCAGACCAAAAAGGGTGGTGGCAACGGCAATGGCAACCTCAAAATGATTGCTGCCCGCAATGATGGCTGCCGGTATCGCATCCCTGTAGCCCAGCTTCATGATCCTGGCGGCGGCATATGTTACCCAGAAGACGATCAGGATATTGACCAGAATCGCGACGGTTATCATCGCAATAATGCCGGGAAGTTCAATAATGAGATGCCCCTGATAGGCAAAAAGGATCACCAGCGTCACAAGCAGGGCAACAATGGATACCGTACCCAGTTTGGGCAGGAGACGTGCCTCAAATCTTTCCATGCCCATCTTCCTGATTGCCTGCTTTCTCGTGAAGTAGCCGGCAATGAGAGGCGTCACAATATAGACCGTCACGGAAAGGGCGATGGTTTCCCAGGGCACCCTGATGCCGGAAACGCCAAGCAGGAGCACCGCTAGAGGGGCATAGAAGACAACCATGGCAAGGGAGTTGATCGCCGTCATGACCAGGGTGTGCCCCATGTTGCCCCGGGCAAGGTAGCTCCAGACCAGCACCATCGCCGTGCAGGGAGCAACACCGAGCAGTATCGTCCCCGCCCGGTACTGCTGTATCTGTTCTGCCGTCAGGAACCCCCGAAAGATGACGGCGAGAAACAGCCAGGCTAAAAAAGCCATCGTAAAGGGCTTAACCACCCAGTTGGCGAAAAGGGTGAGCGCGATTGGTTTGGGTGACCTGATGGCGGCTTTTATCTCTTCCCAGCTTATCTGCACCATGATGGGATAAATCATGGCGAAAAGACAAATGGCAATCGGAATGGAAACATTGAACACCTCAACCCTGGCAAGAAGTTCCGAAAGCCCGGGGAAAAGCCAGCCAAGACCCGTTCCGGCGAGGATACAAAGAGCAACCCATAGCGTCAGGTATTTGCTGAAGATATTGAGCTTTCTTTCCTTCTCGACACCGTGAATGACCTGCTCTGTGGTGTCTTGCTTGGTGTGTTCCACTTTGTCCCCCTTTCTTCATGAAAAACCAGCAGATTAAAGATAGAGAATTAAATATTATCTGGCTTAGAATAGATAAATCAGAAAATATACCCCTGCTGCAATTAAGACTATCCCTGCTGCTTTTTTTGAGTAACTTGTAATACGGCTGATGCCTCTATTTTGAATTATCTTCTCGGCAAAGCCTGTGGAGATACCGGCGGCAATTACCAGCATCCAGTGACCGGCGGCATAAGCCAAGAGTAATCCACCGCTATAGAAAATATCCTTCTTTGTTGCGGCGAAGGTCAGTATTGCTGCCAGCACCGGCGTGGCACAGGGCGTAAGCAGCAGGCCAAAGAAAAGCCCCAAGAGCAAGGCCCCAATCAGCGCCTTCTTTTTCGGGAGAAACCGCTCCGGGACGGCAATACCGAAATTTAAGATACCCAGGAGATGTATGCCGAGGAGGATGGCAACCACGGGGAGGACATACCTCCAGAAAGCACGCGCATCACCAAGCAGTCGCCCCAGAGCGCCGGCAATTATCCCCAGCACGGCAAAGGTAATGGTGAGTCCCAGGGTAAAAACGAGTGTGTACCGGACCGCTTTTCCCCCGGATCCCTCCGCATAACCACCGACGAATCCGACAACCAGCGGGACGATGGCCAGGGCGCAGGGAGAGGTGCTGGAGATAATACCACCCAGGAAACACAACGGGAAAGCAAGCCAGCCCTGGTTCTGAATGATGTGTTCCAGATTGATAAGTATTCCAGACATTTATTCTACCCCCATCTTTTTAAGCTGGGCGATTATATCTTCTTTAGGTAAAAGCCCTATGTGCTTTGCTATGATTTCGCCACTACTGTCAAAGAATATCTGAGTGGGGATAACCGTAATGGCATATTTCTGGGCAGACTCTTGGCTCTCATACACATCAACAATTACGACATTCAGTCTATCCTTGTATTCTACGGCTAATTGTTCCAGAATTGGTCTCATCTCTTTGCATGGAATACAGGATGTTGAACCAAGCTCTGCCAGTGTTGGCTTACCACTGGTGAGGGCTTCCTCAAGGGATATTGGCACAATTTTTGAAGTGACCTCTCCTTCAGGAGCGGGTGCTGGACTGTTTTCTTTACCTGCCAGATTAATGTTGCTGCCACCCGTACAGGCTAAAACCGTCAGCATAATAGCCATTGAGATAGCCCCAAAGATGAAAAATAGCCTTCTCCTGCTCATAGGCTTAGAAAAGCATCCTCCTACTCTCCCGGTTTATCCACTTATTTTATTCTTATCAGGCGGGAACAGTGCGCCGACGGCGGACTGCGATTTATTGTCATAATGTCCCTCAGCTACCACTACTTCTCGGCACAACGACCTTGCTGCTTGGGAAATAGCCTGCAAAATAAGCCACGGCTATCAGCATTGTAGCTAATATCATGATTACCAGCGCAATCTTGAATATCTTATTGTTTATCAAGGTGGTTGTCCTGCCCCTCAGCTATCCATTAATGCTGTTTTTCTCATTCTCACTGGTTCGTCAACGGCGAACCGAAGCTAGAATCATCATCCCGGTGGCGTATAGGTGATCTCGATCTCATCCCCGTCCTTGACCGCCTTCTGCAGCGGGCGCGCGAGCACCGGAACCCGATTGATGGTGATGCTCGTCGTAGATTTCGGCTTGCCCGCCTCTTCAAATGCCTTCTGCTCAAATTCCGGTTCCTGAAGCATCAGCTTTTCAAGACAATCCCCCACGGTACTTCCCGACACCTCCATCACCAGGGGGATTACTTTCCCGTCTCCCAGGAAATTGGGGCCAACCTTCAGCCTGATACTCATCTTCATCACTCCTTGTGAAATAATATTTTTATATTTACGTAGATGGTGGCAGGTTTGCCTATGTGGTAGCTAAGTCGCATCTACAAACTATGTCTTCAACTACGTAACTCCCGTTTTGTTTATGCCTGCTCTTTGGCGCGGGCGTTATTGATAAACCCGGCAATCTCTTTTCTGGTGGGTACCCGTCCGGAAAAGACCAGCTCTTCGTTTATCACCAGTCCCGGTGTGGTGAGTATCGGGTACGCCATTATTTTTTTAACATCCGTGATGTGCTCAATACTCACAGCCACGCCAAGCTCCTTGACCACCTCCTTTGCCCTTTTATCCAGCTCACGACATTTGGGGCAGCCAGGCCCCAGAATCTTTATTTCCATATTTGCCTCCTTTCGTTTTACTCATTCTTAGTTGTTATTACGTGAATTTGAGACGAAGAAAGTCGAGTTAACAACCAAGATGAGTAGAACCCATCCTTTGGTTCTGTTCAGTTACAGATGGTAATCAGATTTTATCCATCGCAAATTCATGCTGGAACAACCGTGATTGCATAAAAAACCTCCTTTGCTCAGCGCACGATAAACCCGAAGATATATCCCGTAAAGGTTGCGAAAACAGCCACGATTGCGGCATAGGTGAGCGTCTTCCGCCACCCCATGATACTGCGGAGTGCCAGGATGCTCGGCAGCGACAGGGCAGGCCCGGAAAGAAGGAGCGCCAGGGCAGGCCCTTTGCCCATCCCCATCTCGATCAGCGCCTTGATGATCGGCACCTCGGTCAGAGTGGCAAAATACATCAGCACGCCAAACAAAGAGGCAGCGAGGTTCGCCGAAAGACTGTTGCCGCCAACATATCTTGCCACAAAGGTATCCGGAACGAGAAACTTGATCAGCCCGGCACCAAAGACACCCATCAGCAGCCAGGGAAAAATCAGCCTGGCAAAATGAGCCGTCTCCCTGAGCCACGCCAACACATCATCCCTGGTGTAGTAGCGCCACAGTATCAGCAGCATGAGGGCAAAGAAGATACCAAGGAGCACCCAGTTCTTCGAGGCGGCAAAAATGAGAATGGCAACCAGGGCAACCAGAAAGACCACCTGCTGCCAGAGGCTTTTACCTCCTTCGTCGGACATGACCGCAAAAGCCTGGGTGTTTTTTGGCGACTCGACATTCCGGAACAGAAAAGCCATCAGAAGACCTGCCCCGGCGGAGAAGACGATCGAACCCACCGCCCTGGCAAGACCAATGTCATAGCCAAGCAGTCGGGCAGAGTAAACAATCGCCAGCACATTAATCGCCGGGCCGGAGTAGAGGAACGCAATCGCCGGCCCCAGCCCCGCCCCCCTTTTGTAGATGCCGCCGAAAAGGGGCAGCACGGTGCAGGAACAGACCGCCAGCACCGTTCCCGATACCGAAGCAACACTGTAGGAGAGCAGCTTGTTTGCCTTCGGGCCGAAGTATTTCAGTATTGCTCCCTGCGAGATAAAGGCGGCAATCGCCCCGGCGATGAAAAATGCCGGCACCAGGCAGGTGATAACATGTGCGGAAAGATAGTCAAGCAGGGCATTTACCCCGCTCTGGACAAACCCCGTCAGAAAAACCATACCTATTCCTCGGCCCGGGGATGCGGGCTGGTTTGTGATTGCCCGGAGACAGATTTTCTCTCCATCGCTCTGACGCATGCCGGGCCGACACGCTTTGCCCGCCTGAGGCGCTCTCTGTCCCGGACAGCAGCCTCACTGGAAACAAGCGCCTTTTTCACGGCTCCAGCCAGATCACCGAGGTATCCTTTCATTTTCTCTTCATCTATTGAGTAGAGCGACCACAGGCCCTCTTTGCGCATCTTCAAAAAGCCGGCATCATAGAGCACATTCAGGTTACGCGAGGCTCGTGTCTGCGAGATACCCAGCGCCTGCATGACCTCGCAGACACAGCACTCACGCTCAGCAATCAGGTTCAGTATCCTGAGCCTGGTGTCATCGGATAGCGCCTTGAAGACCTTAGCGGTATCATCCATAGTCGAATCTATATCCTTATATGCGCATTTACGCTTATAGTTTAACGGATAGGCATGGTTTTGTCAACAG
>JBDRFO010000113.1:0-3319 GCA_043818655.1 Chloroflexota bacterium | reverse complement strand
CGGCTGAGGATTCCACCCGCACCTTATCGCCATTCTTTAGCCCTTTTTTGCCCAGCGGATGAAGCCATGTTCCTTAAAATATGGAAGCCCGTGCGCCTCGCCGAACAGGAACTTAAGGGCCCTGTCGGCCAACTCCTCTTGAGGCTGGCCTCTATTGCGTCCCAACTCCCGAGGCTCAGCGGGGTGTTGCAGTCCCAGCTTAGCATCATCTCGAACCGGTAAGGGAAACGCCCTTCTCCTTGCTGATATTGCTTTGCTTCAGCAGGCTGCCTATTTTTTTATTGAGAAAGAACTGATGAATTTTGTTTTCACAGGAAACGATGTCTGTTACAGTGCGGTCCATAGCGTCACCTTTACGGTTAATGGATTTTATTGGCGAATAAAACCCTTTATACCACATGTCGTGACGCTATACTACTAATAATTACAATATATTACATGCTTTTAGCTTCTGCGAAAGTTGAGTTAGTAATTTCTAAATTACTTGTAAGAGGAGAAAATAATGAACAAACCTCAAGATGGTAGGAAAAAGAGACATCCCCAGTATGGTTCTGATCTGATTGTCGACCTGATGACGGCTTTCGACATTGAGTATGCTGCCTTCAATCCCGGGGCAACCTTCAGGGGCATTCACGATTCGATCGTCAACTACGGAGGAAACCTTAAACCTGAGGTTATCTTTTGCTGCCACGAAGAGATCTCGGTGGCTATTGCTCATGGCTATGCCAAGGTGACAGGCAAGCCGATGGCGGCTATTACCCACAATATCGTCGGCCTGCAGCACGCCAGCATGGCGATTTTTAACGCCTGGTGCGACCGGGTGCCCGTAATCGTTCTGGGCGGTACAGGACCGATGGATACTACGCGGCGTCGTCCCTGGATCGATTGGATACACACGGCCCTGGTCCAGGGCAATCAGGTCCGGGATTATGTTAAATGGGACGATCAGCCGCACAACCTGGCAAGCGTCCCCATGTCTTTTATTCGCGGCTATCGCCTGGCGATCACCGAGCCGACGGCGCCGGTTTACATCTGCTATGACGCTGCCCTCCAGGAAGATCCGATAACTGAGAAGGTTGAGATTCCCGATCTCAGCCGTTTTGCACCCTCCGAATCGGTGCAAGCCAACCCCGAGACCTTGCGCCGCGTCGCTCGACTCTTGGTCGAAGCGAAATCTCCTGTTATCATTGCCGATTATTTTGGACGCCATCCCCAAGCAGTTGCTTCACTGGTTGAGTTGGCTGACCTTATGGCGATCCCGGTCCTGGACAAGGGAAACCGTTTCAATTTTCCCAACACCCACCCGCTGGATATTACGGGAGGTACACTGGATTGTCTGCAGCAGGCAGACGTTATTCTCGCCCTGGATGTAAACGATCTGTACGGTTCGTTGATGACCAACAACCGGATCACCCGCGTCTCCGAATATATCACGAACCCGGAAGCAAAGATTATCCATATATCATTAAAAGACATGCTGGTACGGAGTTGGGCGGAAGATTACCAACACTTGCAGCCCGTGGATATCCCTATCAGCGCCGACTCTTCCCTAGTCGTTCCGGAGCTTGTCCGTTTTTGCCGTGAACTGATCGGGGACAACAAAAAGATACGTCGGGGCATCGACGCCCGTTATAAGTTACTCCGGGCGAGTCATGAGAAGCGGCGGGCCAAGTGGTCAGCAGAGGCCCGTCTTACGGCAACCAGGAAGGACATTTCCTTGGCCTTCCTGGCCCAGGAAATCGGGGAAGTCATCAAAAATGCGGATTGGGTACTGGTTAATGGCACTGCCAGGGAGTGGGCACGCAGGCTCTGGAATTGGGAACAGCCGAATCAGTACCTTGGCGGCACCGGCGGCGGCGGCCTGGGGTATGGTCCAGGCGCTTCGATCGGTGCCGCCTTGGCCCATCGCGGGACGGCGAAACTCTGCGTAAATATTCAATCCGACGGGGATCTTCTGATGACCGCCACGGCCCTGTGGACGGCTGCGCACCATAAGATTCCGCTTTTGATTGTCATGCACAACAATCAATCTTTCTACAACTCCGAGGAGCACGGAATCCAAATGGCAAAACACCGGAATCGGCCGACGGACCTTGCCGGAATCGGCACCCATATGGATAGCCCGGCTGTCGACTTTGCCGGGATGGCGCGGAGCTTCGGTGTCTACGGGGAAGGGCCGGTGCGCAGGACAGGTGATCTGCGTCCAGCCCTGCAAAGAGCTCTGAAAGTGGTCCAGGAGAAAAAACTTCCCGCCCTGGTTGATGTCATTTGCGAGTCAAGGTAACTACAGATCATAAAAAGAGGGGCGCCTATTGATAATGCAGTCTTGAGGTGCATATTATTTATGGCGATCCTGTGTTTTTAATCAGTTCTGGGCTGGGGCCGTCAACATCATCGAGACGCACAATCTGGCTATAGCCACCTCTTTCAAGGCCTTGTTGTTGCCCATTTCAAAAATCACATTGAAGCTGGACAGGAAGGTGGGGGACTTATGAAAGTATTGCTTATAACCGACAAGTCACACGTTTTACACGGCATACCCTACTACTGCGCAGCATTCACCAATCAACGGGATTGAGGAATACGGATGGAACTCAATGAAAACATGCGTATTTTTTCCGGAATGCTGGAGACGATATGGCGGGGGACCTTTTTTAGTACATTCAAGCGCATCTCCACTCGTCAAATTTCACTAACCACAATGGTCAAGAGGTGCAGAAATTGATCAGCCTGAAGGTTTGAACATCATCAGGCTTTGTTACCAACCAAGGTCAGATGCCTGATCGCAGCCCAACCTTCCTTGCTGTTGCTGAATTTTACATAAACCCAGACGTCGGAGGGCGTCTGCGATTTCCGAGCCTTGCTTCGGAAGGCCGGGCCCTTCAGTATTTCGCCTGTCGTACCGGCTGGGATGTAAAGTTTTTTCTTGCCATTGAGCTGACGAAGGGCGATGATCGTTTTATTGGTTTTTATTCGCTCTCCCGTTTCGATAAACTTGTAATACCTACGGGGCACATAGTCGTCGCCAACGTCCACGGTCCGGTATACGACGCCGGCGGGAGGTGCGTTTTTGATCTTTAGCCAAGCAGCGGACTCATAGACCCACATTTGGTTATCGTCGTCGAACTTGTCAAACAGCATGACGTGGTTGTTTTCCGAATTGAGAATGTCGCCCGGCTGTAAGAGATCCCGGGGGATTTTTATCGAGATGGCCGGAAATGTCGTTGTTGAGTATCTGCTGATTTCCCAGCTGCGGGAGACCAGGCCGGAGCAATCCAGGCCCGCGAAGTCTTCGCGGACACAGAGATTGCTGCCGCAC
>JBDRFO010000112.1:0-15731 GCA_043818655.1 Chloroflexota bacterium | reverse complement strand
TCCCCGGCTTCTTTCACTGGGGCTTCTGACGCTGTTTCTCCTGCAATTGTTCCCCCTGTTTCTAGTGGGAGGGGTTCCGGGAGACTTCGGGTGATGTTAATCTGTTTCCCTGTCACTGGAATTCTCACCTTCTTTGACGTTATTTCCAACTCCGGCCATCGCCGACAGCAATGCCACGTGGGGTACTTCGCCAATGAGTCTGCCATCCCCATCAATCACCACTACCGGTTTGCTGCTGCTGGCAGCCAGAGGCACCGCCTCGTCAATCGTGCTGTCAGCCCCGATCTGAGAGAAATCTTCTCTCTCGACCGCACTCAACTCACTCACCTTCCTCCCGATGCTGCGTCTTACCTCGTTCAGTGTGACCACCCCCCTGGGCCGCCTCCGGACATCCACCACGAAAGCACGGTCAATGTTTTTATCCCTCATGGCATACAGCGCAACCCTGGGCCCCTGCCAGTCATACAGGATTAGCTTCGGTTCCGTCATGATGTGCTTCACCAGGATAACCTTGCTCCTGTTGATGTCACGGAGAAAATCCGACACATATTCGTCAGCCGGGTTGGCGGTCAGCTCCTCGGGAGCCCCGATCTGGATAAACTGACCATCCTTCATGATAGCAATCCGATCCCCCAGCTTCAACGCTTCATTCAGGTCATGGGTGACAAACACGACCGTTTTCTGCGCCGAAGTCATCAGAGCGATGAATTCATCCTGTAGTTCGCGCCGGATCAAAGGATCAAGGGCACTGAAGGCTTCATCCAGAAGCAGTATCTCGGGATCGACGGCAAGTGCCCTTGCCAGTCCGACACGCTGCCGCATCCCGCCGGAAAGTTCATCAGGGTAATTGTTCTCCCAGCCTTTTAATCCCACCATCTCAAGTTTTTCCAGCGACCGTTCCCGGCGCTGCGATTTTTCTGTCCCCTGTACCTCAAGCCCGTAAGCCACATTGTCGATTACGGAGCGGTTGGGGAACAAGGCAAAATGCTGGAAGACCATGCTGATCTTGTTGCGACGTAGCATTCTGAGATTCGGTTCTTCCATTGCGGCGAGGTCGACCCCGTCGACCGCAATTTGCCCTCTGGTAGGCTCAATGAGCCGGTTGAGACACCGGATAAGAGTGGATTTACCGCTTCCTGACAGACCCATGATGACGAATATTTCACCCTCGTTGACATCAAAGGAGATATCACGAAGCGCGATGACATGACCGGTCTGCTTCTGTACTGCTTCTTTGGTTTCGTTCTCTTTAATGTGGCTGAGAATGTCAGCAGGTCGCGGGCCGTAGATCTTCCAGAGATTGCGACAGGAGATCTTGACCTTTGTCTGTTCCATTTCGTCCTTTCACTGCGATTCTTTCCTGTTCACGAGAATACGTGTCTCCCGGGTGAGCCTGCCGAGACGTCACCAGCAGTCATATCGTTTCCCGGGTCATCGCTTCCCGTATCATGGTTTCAAGAGCAAGTGGACGATTAAGTAACCTGCCATACAATCGGGAGTTATTGTATACCCCTTACCACCCCCCAATCAATACTGTCACCCGTTTTTCTCCCCCCGGTCAATGTCTCTCCCCCAGTTTAACAAACATCCACCAACATGCTATCAAATAATGGCTGCATGTTAAAGTATCCCAACCCCGACTTTTTCATCATGCCGGTTGTTTTCGCAATAGTTCAGGATAGCCTGCAGAATTCATGCGGAAAAGGGAAAGATAACCCGGACTGTCATTGCGATCCCTCACGCTACGCTCAGGGTAAACTACGCGAAGCAATCCGTCCACCTCCCGAATTTTACGGATTGCTTCGTTGCTACCGCTCCTCGCAATGACCCTGCGCTAGATTTCTTCATTTCTCAGATTGTCTCATATCTGGCGGCTGCAATCTATAATTCGTCCGAAAAGCTGGCATCTGAAGCTAACAGACAGGCAGTTCCAGCCTTACAAGGTGATTTTTAGGATAAACGCAAAAAACACCTGCTCATCGTGTTACAAGAAAAATTTATTCTGCACCGGTGGACAACTCTTGCATTATCCGGGATTGGTGAGCGGGGAAGAAGCGTTACCCTCCGGGTGCGTTCAGGGTTTCGACCATCTGGTAGTAGAGACCCTGTTTTGCCATGAGTTCCCGGTGGGAGCCTGTCTCAATAATTTTTCCATGCTCGATAACCACAATACGGTCAGCATCGGTCACGGTGGAAAGCCGGTGGGCAATAATAAGGCAGGTGCGCCCCTGTGCCAGATGGCGCAGTGATGTCTGCATAATACGTTCGGTATTTGTATCCACACTGGAGGTGGCTTCATCCAGGATCAGGATGCGCGGATCGGTCAGGATGGCGCGGGCAAGGCAGACAAGCTGACGCTGTCCGGCGCTGAGATTCCCGCCTCTTTCCCCGACCGGTGTGTCGTAGCCGTGCTCCAGCCGGGTGATGAAGTCATGAGCCCCTGCTGCCTGCGCTGCCTGTGCGACCTCCTCCCGGCTTGCCTCCGGACGCCCGTACCGGATGTTATCCCCAACGGTACTGGAAAAAAGAAACGGGTCCTGGGGCACAATACCAATCTGGCGTCTCAGTGAGCGCTGGGTAACGGAAGCAACATTTTGCCCGTCAATAAGCACAGCACCGTGACTCACGTCATAAAAGCGGCTGACAAGGCTCGTCAAACTGCTTTTACCTGCCCCGGTTGGCCCAACGATCGCGACGGTCTCGCCGGGATTAACGGTAAGATCGATATCGTGGAGCACGTCTGCGCCTGGCTCATAACCGAAGCTGACGTGCTGAAATTTTATCTCCCCTTTTATCCGGGGCATCGGGGTGGGCGGTAAGCTATCTTTTATTTCCGGCGCAACATCAAGCAGCTCAAAGATGCGTGTGCCGGATGCCATCGCCCGCTGGAGTTCGGTATACAGCATAATCAGTTCCTGCACGGGGGCAAAGAAGCGCTGGATATAGAGCATGAAAGCAAGGAGAACACCGACGCCTATTTCTCCTGCCAGAACCTGCGCGCCGCCGAAGACAAGAACAAGGGCAAAAGCACTGTTGGTCAGTATTTCGACGGTGGGGGTCATGAATGCCTGCAACCTGGCTGCCTCAACGTTAGCGTTCAGGTGTTCCCTGTTGACGGCTTCGAACTGCCTGAGGTTTACCGCCTCGCGGGAGAGACTCTGTGTTACCCTCACCCCGGAGATGCCTTCCTGAAGCTGATCGTTGACCGTGGCGATTGCCATCCGCACCTTCATGAAGGCACGGCGGGCATATTTCTGCCAGACGAACAGCAGTGCGCCCAGCGCTGGCACCACGGTGAGGGCAAGCATCGCCAGGCGGGCATTCATGGTAATCATGACGGCGGCGATGGCAATCAGGGTCAGGGCATTGGTGATCAGACTGATGATATCCTGGGTGAGGAGTGTCTCCATCTGTTCGACATCGTTCTGGATGCGGGACATGACTTTCCCCACCTTATTGTGGTCGAAGAAGCTGAGAGAGAGATCGTGAAGGTGATTAAACATCCGGGTGCGCAGGCTGAAGAGAATCCCCTGAGCGGCGCAGGAAAGATTCAGGGTTTCCATGTAGTGGCCGCCCCACATGATGAGTGCCGTCACCACGTAAGCAAGCGCAATGACGTTGAGACCGCTGAAGTTCCCGGTCTTGATAAAGCGGTCGATGGCGACCGCCACGAGATAGGGCATCGCTAAAGAGGCGATGGTATGGATCAGCGTCCCGACACCGCCCAGAATCATCCGGACCTTGACCCCGGCGAGGTATTCCGGCACCCGCCGCATCATCCTGGCGTCATATACCTTGCCCTTTGCGTTGCCGTCATCCTCATTATCAAGGGAACTGCGCAGCCGGCCCATCCCTTGTGGACCTCGGCCTCTGCCCCAAGGGCCTCCACCATGATACATACTTACGCCTCCATGGAATCTTCTTCGGAGCTGCGGGTTGCCGCAACCTGCGACAGGTATGTTTGCCGGTAAAGACCGTTCCTTAACATCAGCTCATCGTGTTTCCCCTGCTCCACGACCGCGCCGTCCCGGAGCATGAGGATAATATCGGCATTCCTGATGACGGGCAGACGATGGGTAATGATAAAGGTCGTCCGTCCCTTGATGAGCCTGTCCAGCGCCAGGTGAATCAGGTGCTCCGTTTCGGCATCCACGCTGGAGGTGGCGTCATCCAGGATAAGGATGCTCGGGTTCATCAGCAGCGTGCGCGCAATGACCAGCCGCTGCTTCTCACCGCCGGAAAGGGTGATCCCCCGCTCTCCCACCCAGGTGTCGTAGCCATCAGGTAAGCCCTGGATAAATTCGTGAATATCAGCCGCCTTTGCGGCGGCGGTGATCTGCGTCATGTCGGCATCCGGTGCGCCGTAGGCAATGTTGTCCCGGATCGTGGCGGAGAACAGGAAGACATCCTGTTGTGCGATTACCACGTTCCGACGTAGGGAAGCCAGTGTCACATCACGGATATCGGTACCGTCAATGGTAATTTTCCCGCTACTGACGTCATAGAACCGGGAGAGGAGGTTGGCAATTGTGCTTTTCCCGCTGCCCGAGTTGCCCAGCAGTGCCACCATCTGTCCCGGCTGGACATCAAAGCTGACGTTCGCAAGTGCCGGCGCCATTGAGTTATAGCTGTAGCTGACATTGTCAAAGGAGACCCGACCCTGCAGCCGTTCAAGCCGGATCGCCCCCGGTTTTTCCCTGACCAGTGACTCGGTATCCAGTATCTCCAGGATACGTTCTCCTGCGGATACCGTGCGGGAAAACATGTTGGCGACAAAGCCCAGTCGCCTGACAGGCATCGCCAGCATACCGAGATAGAGGATATACTGGGTCACCTCGCCGATTGTCATGCTTCTGGCAATCACCAGGCGTCCGCCGTACCAGAGCACCAGGGCGGTGGGCAGACTCAATAAAAAAACCATTAGCGGCATATTGAAAGCCGTCAGGCGGGCGGTGCCGATCTGGGCATCGTAAAGCTGCCCGGCGTTTGTGGCGAACTTCTGGCTCTCTTCCTGCTCACGGGCAAAAGCCTTGACAACCCTGATGCCCGTCAGGCTCTCCTGCAGAATGATACCCAGGGTGCCCATCATCTGCTGGACTTTGAGCCAGATGGGCTGGAGACGGCGTCGGACAACCATCGCCCGCCACGTGATAACCGGCATGACAGCCAGGCTGAGCAACGCCAGCTTCCAGTCCATCGAGATTAGCAGATAGGCGATGCCGCCGATCAGAAAGAAGGTCTGGAGCAGGTTGAGAAAACCCTCGCCGACAAACCGGCGCGCCGCTTCAACATCGACGGTGGCACGGGACATAAGCTGCCCGGTCTGGGCTTTATCGTAATAGGCGAAGCTCAGTCGTTGCAGGTGCTCGTAGATGGCATTCCTGATGTCATAGGACACGCGCTGTGAGACAACCTGCGTGAGATACCTGTTGCCGTAGGCGGTAAAACCCCGCAGGGCACTGGCGGCGACGATGACAACTGCCATCAGGATAATAGTGCGCTGTTCCCCGGAGCTGAGCACGGTATCAATACCCTGGCCAAGCATTCTGGGGACAAGAAGCCGGAAGATTGTGGTTGCAATGAGGCAGAGAAAGGCAAGCAGCAGCCGCAGCCAGTATTTTCTGGCGAACCCCATTAAGCGCAGTACCGTTTTCATTTTCTTTTCCGCCACGCTCGCTTGCGGGATCGAGATGACAGGTCATCCCATTAACAGGTTTTCACCCGTCCGGCAGGCAAAATCCACTTGCTCCAACAGTATTTATAAGATCGTCTTTAGAAGCTATCCAGAAACTGATTTTCCGAATCCGAGCATGTAATGTGCTCTGTCTCACACTATCGGGTTTCTGAATGACCTCTAAGCAAACATATGGGTATTTTAGACCAGGTATCCTGCAAATTGTCCCTTATTGTCTTGACCCACGATTAATGTTTAACTGTTTAGCCTTTCGCGATACCTTCGATATCTTCGTAAGCGTGCGCAAGAACCTCCCGCACCCGTGCCAGCTTTTCTGTGTCCATTTTGCGGGTCTCCCAGCCCAGCATCTCGGCGAGTCTGCCAAACTCGCGCATGGTCTCTCTCACCTCATCGGGGTTTTGGGGATTCCCCCCGCTCAAACGTTCCCTGATTTTGTCGCCCAAACCCCCTTGCTCGGCGAGGAAACGCCGTCCCTCATCGGTGATGGTATAGACCTTTTTCCCTTCCTGCTCTGCCGCACTGACATAACCCATTTCCTCAAGCATCTGCAGTGTCGGATAGATTGTCCCCGCGCTCGGCACGTACATGCCGTGGGAACGCTCTTCCAGCGACCGGATAATCTCATACCCGTGGCTTGGTTTGTCTTTCAGGAAGTCCAGGATGATGTACTTGATAACACCCCGGCGGAAAGGTCCCCTGTGCCGTGTGTGCCCTAAGAATGAATGACTGTGAAACATAATTCTCGTCCCTGCTGCATAGCTAAGCGATATATCACGACATATCGCCTGATTATTATTTTAGCAGCGCGTAATTTGCCTGTCAATATGGATAATTGGCTGGTTCTGGTTGATAAATGTCATTGCGAGGGCGAAGCCCGAAGCAATCCGTCCGGCACACCCGGATTGTACGGATTACTTCGCGTAGTGTACCCTGAGCGCAGCGTGAGGGATTGCAATGACAGAGCGAAGAGAGTATCTTATTCCCTTTCGTCAGATTGCGGGTAGCGTACCTGCATCAGCATGATATCCGTCGGTGCGAAATCGTCGGTCAGAAGGATGGCGTCTCTCCAGACGAGGTACTCGTCCAGCTTTTTGTCATCGTGCGGGGTAACATCGGCTCTCTTGATCAAATCATCGGAGACGGTCTTTCTCCAGTCCGTCAGGTCAAGGGGACGGTCGCTGGCGAGCACGATATAGGTTGCCAGGCGGAAGTGTTCCCAGAACGGGCGTGTCCTGATGAGATAAACATTGTTGAAAACCTCTTTCAGGGTGCGGATAACTGAGGCCATATAACGTCCATGCTCGTAGTTATCCATGATATTGACGATATAGATGCCGTCTTCCTCCATGCTTGCCTTGACCAGCCGGTCATATTCGAGGGTGGTCAGGTGGTAGGGTGTGGAATATTCATTGAAGCAGTCGCTGACGATAAAATCATACCTGTTTCCTGTTGCGTGCTGGAGCAGGTACTGGCGGGCATCCACGTTGTAGGATTTGATTTTTGTGTCCCGAGGCAGTCCCAATTCCTCGTAGGCTATCTCCGTCACCGCCGGGTCAATTTCCACCACTTCATTCAGACTGTCCGGGTAAACGGCTTCCAGGTAACGGGGAAAGGAATAGCCGCCGCCCCCCAGGTGAAGCGTCTTGAATGTATGACCTTCCGGATTAAAATACCGCACGATTTCTGCGTATGCCTTGAGATGGGGAAACAGCAGGGTTGTCGGCTCATCCGGAATGACAAAGGCGTGCATGAAGTTATCCAGAAAGAGTGTCTTGACATTACCCCAGGTGGTGCGTATCTGGATGGCATAATAGTTTGACTCCCTGGTATAGGTCTCCTGCCACCTGTCCCGGCTCCCGTAGAGCAGGAACGAGGTGAGAAGCACGGCACCCGCCACTGTCCAGAGCAGCAGGTTTTGTCGGGAAAACCTCCAGCGTCCCGGTGTCTTCCAGGAGAACCACGCCAGTATTCCGGTCAGCACCAGGATACCAAACACCAGCCAGACGATCATCCTCAAACCGAACCAGAGGATGAAATAGAATCCGGTCATGAAAGTACCGAGGATCGCACCGGCGGTCGAGATGGCGTACATCGTGCCGACGATGCCGCCGGTCTGCTTCAGATCCGTCAGTGTTAGCTTGATGGCCATGGGTGAGACCATGCTGAGGATTAAGGCGGGCACAAAGAAGATGCAGCAACTTTTCAGAGTGAAGTTCATCATGGGCGACATGTTGCCGAACCAGTCACCCGAAGTGACGATCTTTGTTACCGGCAAAATGCCGATTGTCGCCAGCGCCCCGGCAAGCAGGATGGTTGCCAGAACGGTATGTGACGTATATTTGTCAGCGATCTTCCCGCCAAGGAAGTTGCCCACGGCAATACTTGCCAGCACAATGCCGATAATGCTCGTCCAGGTATAGAGCGAGACACCGATGTAAGGTGCAAGGATCCTCGGTGCAATCAACTCGATTACCATTACGCAGAAGCTGCTGATAAAAACAATGGCATTTGCCTTGACTAACGTGGCGATATTTTTCCCTTCAAATCCCTGTTTCAACCTGTTCCCCCCTTTAGATGTTTAACCTGTTCATCCTGCTTCTTTACCCCGGAGAATCAGCAAGCAACAGTCCGGAGTTTTTCTCATACATCGCGATGCGGCATTGAAATAATATGTACCGGATGGCGAAAACGATTCATGATGTTATTTTTACATCCGCTGTCACCCGGCATCGGTTACAGGTTTGTGCTGCGGCTATTATACCGCATTGTATCCCGGTTTATCTCCCGACTTTAACCACAAAGGAGTAAATTCTGTGATGGGGTTTATCAATGACCGAAAAGCTATTGTCCTCAACCAAAACAGAACGATAACTGTATTTTTTATCTCTTGTCATTCTTTGAAGAGTTGTTGTATCATTAAATTCTCGATAGCATATTTTTTACTTCTTTGCCAGTCGGCAGAGGTGTTCTTACCGACAACAGGTTTATCCTGGACAGATTAACCGCATTGCAGACAGAGCGAGAGAAACAGCCGGGGCTATTGGCCAGGACTTTTTCCTGGTGGTGCATGTCAGAGAATTATCTTGTAACGATTGGCTCTGGAAAAGCCGGGGAATAAGCAAACTCTATCTGAAGTCGTAGAAATCTAGGAGTGAAGAGAATGTTACGTTCTGAAAAAGAAGCTCTGGTTTTCGATTCCAGAAAGAAAGGCACCCTCTACCTGGCCATGGTGGGTATATGGTTGCTGATTGTGGCTGGTTCTGTAAACAGCCTCTGGAATACCTTTATCCAGCTTAACTCGCTTTTGGCTCAAATCCTTTTTATCCCCTTTGTCATTTGCCTTACTGGATTCTGGTTTTTTGGTGTTTACCATGTGGTATTTCTGGTTTTTTCGTACCTTCGTAAGCCAGAGATACTAAAAGGGATGCTAGCTGTGGAAGGGGAAGCTTCTTCGCTACCCAGGGTTGCCATTATTTATGCAACCTTTAACGATTTCAATAGAGAGGCAGTTAAAACCTGCTTTGGTCAGGACTACCCGAACTATCATCTGTTTATCCTGGATGTGAGCACCAATCCTGATATGAGAAAGCAGGTAGATGCCTTTTGCGAAGAATTTGCATCTTCGACAACGCTGGTTCGGCTCCAGCCGAGGCAGGGATTTAAAGCCCGCAGCCTGAACGATACGCTGAAAACGGCAGTAGGTGAAGAGTACAAATTCTTTGCCGTCTGCGATGCTGATAACATCTGGCCAACTGACTTTTTATCACGAATGATACCGTATTTGCTGGTGGATGAGCGAATAGCTTTTGTTCAGGCCAGCCACAAGCATAATCCAAATATAACCGCCAAATTCGCTAAAGATTTTGAGGTGGCGGTTGATGCTTCATGGTCATTGCATCAGCGGCCCAGAGACAAGTACGGCATTTTGATGTGTATGGGGCATAGTGTTGTTGTGCGCAGAGAGGCATGGGAAAAAGTTGGTGGTTACCCGGAGATAGTGCAGGAAGATACCGCTTTTTCCATGCGACTCAGGGGGCATGGTTACTATGGTTTGTTTGCCAAGGAAGTGGTCTGCCAGGAGGAGTTTCCGGAAGATTATAGCCGCTGGCGTCGTCGCCAGTACCGTCTGGTGCAGGCAGATGCAGAAATCCTTTTCACCCAGATGCCGGGGTTTCTCAAGAACCGGGGTATATCCTTCGTTGAAAAGCTAGACATTCTGGCACGTTCAAAAAGACTCCCCGCGCAGGCGCTAACGCTGCCTTTTCTTCTGCTTGCTTTGCTCCTGATTCCTCTGGCAAATGGGGGTGGTCTCTCGGCTGCTTCTATTGACCGAGCCTATAGCGCCATGCTTTCACCGTGGTTGGTGGCAGTGACCTTGCTCACTGCGGCGGCACCGCTCTATCCCTTTGTCGTTTACCTGAGGCGTAAGCCGGTGGCACTGATAGCCTTTCTTCTTCGCGGTCTCACGCTTCACTACACACCATTGGTGCTGACCTTCAGCAGCTTTCTCGTTTACATTTTGAGAGGAAGCGCCATGTTTTTGGTCACCGGCGCCCAGGGAAGTGCGACGACGCAGAGTCAGCCATCAGGTGTCGTCAGGAACTTTTTACAGCGGCTTAATCCCAACGGTATGTTCGTTACGACCCTTGACATCGTGGTGGGTTTAGTTATTGGATATGTTGGTGTGGTTACCGGAGGGCTTGTATTGCTTGGCATTGCTTCTGTTCTTCTGCTATCACCGGTAATGTGCAAATTGGGCTGGCACAACAAACTGGTTTCGGTGTTGGTGTTTTTGCCTCCGACTTTGCTTATTGCCGGTCTTGTTACCAGCCTGTCTGGTGGTACTGGTGCTGTGAGTCAGTATCTGGCGCTGGCAGTTCTCTCTATTCTTCTCTTTTAAAGTAAGGTCTCGCTTTTATGGATTCAAAGGTGGAGGTAGTCTGATACATTTAAGCTGCCTCACTTAATATCCCCGACCATAAGGTCGTGGGATGAAGTTCTCCCTGTATCTTTTATCTTGCTTTTGAAGTTTGTCTTCCTTTACTAAAAAGATGCAGGGAGAACGCAGTTTGAGATAAGTTAATACCCCGACTGTTAAGATATACTCGCTGGCTTTTAGTTGGCGGTTATCTTGAGGTCTATCTTTTTGCTCTTAAGGCTCGGTGGTAAGCAGCCTCGTATTTTAATGCCGAAGCTTCCCATGAGAAATCTTGCTTCATCACCCGTTGCATTACCTGATACCATGCAGTCTTGTTTTTAAAAGCATCAACACTTTTTCTAACCACATTTATCAGGGCTTCAGAGGAATAGTCTCGAAAGACAAACCCGCTTCCCTGTGACAGGTCGGGAGAGAGTTCTGTTACCGTATCTATCAGACCGCCGGTATGGCGGACTACCGGCAGGGCGCCATAGCGCATGGCAATTAGCTGCCCCAAGCCGCAGGGTTCAAAGCGAGAAGGCATCAGAAACATGTCACATCCGGCATAGATTAGATGAGCTAAAGGATTGTTGAAGGAGACGAAAAGAGCCACCTGCTTCGTGTATCTGGCGGCGATTTCATTTAACATTTTTTCATATTGTTCACGGCCACGCCCCAGGATTACCATCTGTAGTCCGGTCTCTTTAAGGATAGGGTCAATCGCTTTTTCCAATATGTCAAGACCTTTTTGCTCCTCCAGACGTTGTATCATTCCCACCATGGGAATATCGGGATTCTGTGGCAGATTAATGAGCTTTTGTAACGCCAGCTTATTGCTGAGACGCTTTTCCAGCGTTGACGGGTTGTAACCGGTATTGATGTTCGGGTCGGTTGACGGGTTGTATTCATCATAGTCAATGCCATTGACTATTCCCATCAGGTCTTTCTGACGGTAGCGCAAAAGCGGGTCCAGCCACACACCGTTATCCGGGGTGACAATCTCCTTAGCGTAAGTTTCACTGACCGTTGTCACCAGGTCAGCCCACAGGATTCCCTGTCCCATGAAGTTGTATGGCGGATTCGGTGCATCTGAAGGGGAGTTAGCCCAGTCTTTTTTTAGTCCGGACTCTACCATGAAGTTTTCGTCAAAGATTCCCTGATAAGCCAGATTATGGATGGTAAAAACCAGAGCATAGTTACGGTGGGCTTTCTTCAGCCACATGATGGTCAGGGCAGTGTGCCAGTCATGGCAATGGACGACATCCGGTTGCCAGTCAAGCTCTGGCAGTATCTCGGAAACCGCCCGCGAAAAGAAGAAAAAACGCTGGAGGTCGTTTTTCCCGTAAATTTCCAGCCCCCCGAAGTATTCATCGCTATTAATCAGGTATATCGGGAATCCATCTTCTTTTCGGGCAACCTCCAGGGAAAAGGTTTCTTTTTTCCCCATCAGCTCAATCTCAAATTTATCAATCACTGTATCCGTGGAATACGGATTGAGGTTGATACAACCGTATTTGGGCATAATTAACCGGACATCATGTCCCATCTTGTTTAAAGCCTTGGGTAAGGAGCTGGCGACGTCAGCGAGGCCCCCGACCTTGGCCAGCGGGTTAGCTTCGCAGGTAACAAACAGAATTTTCATGATCTTTAATAACCTTCTCTATTAATTTATGATTACTGTCTTTTTCAAACGATTTGTTGGGTGGTGGGTGGAAAACCTGTTCCAAGGAGATTGGTGAGGAACATGTGCTGCCTGGTCGCTGGCATCAAATAAACGGATAACGTTCCCGCAGTCTTAAATTGTCATATTTATTTGAGTCAAACGGATGGTGAACCAATCGGTATGTCTTTATCTCTTGCAGCTCTTCACGGCGCCAGCCACAACCGCTCCCGGAGTGACAAGATGCTGTCATTCAAGACTCCAGGGTGACCAATTCGTACCTCGTGCCGATCCTGAACGAAAAATTTTTTATGCGAGTTAGTGTAGCATGATGGCATCATCGACGCAAGACATATCTCGCCTCGGTTCCGTTCGTTTCTGGTTGATTCCAAGTGTCCCTCTGGGAAGCGAAGCGATGGAACATTGACAAACATCCGCTCTGTCATTGCGATCCCTCACGCTACGCTCAGGGTAAACTACGCAAAGCAATCCGTAAAATCCGGGTATGCCGGACGGATTGCTTTGGGCTTCGCCTTCAGACACCAACCAGATTGGAACGATACCTCACCGCGATGTCAGCTTGCCTAACCTGTTTTTTAATGCTAGAATTCATCCATGAACTTGGTATCCTTACGCAGGGCAAATCACCTGCGCAGATTCGGAAAAACGGCTCTGGTTATTCTGTAAGATTAAAAAAGTTTCTTTCTTCTTGACTGCCTGGAAGCCATTCGGGAATCCGGTATTGCCCGACAGAGCGTATTTCATGCTCAGATTCGAGAAAACAGCTTCTGATGGCTTGTGCTGGCTTCCGGTATCCCGTGTGATCTGAAAAAAAGAAAAGAGAGGGGAGGCGAGATGATTTACTGGGCACAGCTCCTTCATTTTTATCAACCTCCGACGCAGATACCCATGGTTCTGGAGAAAATCTGTAATGAATCATACAAACCTCTTCTGGACGTGTTTTGCGAGCATCCTCATGTCAGGGCAACGGTAAATATCAACGGCGTCCTTCTTGAGATGCTGAAGGATTACGGCCACCAGCAGCTTATTGATAAAATCCGTGAGCTTGGCTATAAAGGGCAGTTCGAATTTACCGGAAGCGGTAAATACCACCCGATTCTGCCTCTACTGCCGCAGAACGAGAGGAAACGGCAGATTGAGCTGAATGTTGCCGTCAGTAAGTACCTGTTAGGACAGGTCTATGAACCCAAGGGGTTTTTCCCGCCGGAGATGTGTTACAGTGACGAAATACTGCCGGATATTCTGGCGTCGGGACACAAATGGGCTATTCTCAGCGGGATTGCCTGTCCTGCCCCGTGGCCTGTTGACAGGATCTACCAGGTAGAGCATGATGGGCAGAAGATGGCCGTCTTCTTCAGGGATGATGTATTGAGTAACCGGATCAGTTTTCAGCAGACCGGGCCAAGGGATTTTCTGGAAGACCTGAAGCAGAGAAACGGCGGTAAGGAGGATATGTATGTCATTACCGCGATGGATGCGGAAACATACGGGCATCACATTCAGAACTGGGAGCAGCTTTTCCTGGCGGCGGTCTACGAGCAGCTGAAGCCGACAGATGAGACTTATGCCGGGATCAAGCAGGCGACGGCGCTGGCGGATCGGCAGACCGCCTTCTTTGCGGATGAAGAGTTTGCCCAGCAGGTCAAGCCCGTCACAATCAGTGAGCTGATGGACATTTTCCCGCCCGGAGAAGTGATCCATCCTGTGCCGTCATCCTGGAGCACATCGGCGGAAGACATCGCTGCGGAGAAACCATACCCGCTCTGGTGGGATAAGGACAACGAGATCCACCGTCTCCAGTGGGATCATCTTCACCTCTGCATCGAGATGGTAAATAAGGCAGAAGAGTGCCTTGACAGTGATGACAGCAGTTCTTCCGCGCGGATTGCCAGGGGGCTTCTCGATATGGCAGAGCACAGCTGCCAGTTCTGGTGGGCAAGCCGGCGGCCGATGTGGGATATTAACCTTATTCACCTCGGCCTGATCAGCCAGTGGCGCGCCATGGTTAATGCCTACCGGGCAATCAACATGAGCCAGGTTGATGATGAAACGAAAAGGGATTACTACCACAAGCAGATTGCTGCCCGCGATCTCCGTAACAAGATCATCGACCGGCTTTTCATCCTGTGAGGTGATAATAGATGTACTGGGCTAACTTTCTTCATATCTACCAACCGCCGACGCAGACCGAGGCAATTGTGCGGAAGGTCACGGAAGAGTCCTACCGCACCCTGGTAAGGGTTCTGAACGGGGCGCCGCAGGCAAAAATAACCCTGAATATCAATGCGGTTCTCACCGAGCAGCTTGACAGGTATGGCTTCGGCGAAGTGATTGACGGGCTGAGACGGCTGGCCGAAAGAGGGCAGGTTGAGTTCACCGGGAGTGCCATTTATCATCCTATCCTGCCGCTTATTCCGGAAGATGAGGTCATTCGCCAGATTAAACTCAACACCGAGGTCAACCGGAAATATTTCGGTGCGGTCTATAACCCGCAAGGGTTCTTCCCTCCGGAGATGTGCTACAGCTTTGATGTGGCGAAAATCATCGCCGGGCTGGGTTTCCGATGGGTAATTGTGGATGAGATTGCTTATAACGGGAGAATCGGGAAGGCCGGAAACGATAGCATCTACCGTGTTGCGGGACTACCGCACCTGGGAGTGTTCTTTAAGGAACGTCCCTTCAGCGCCGGGATTACCTACGGAAGCTATCCCGACGCCAGGCCCTTTCGTGAAGCCCTGAAAGACAGAATCCCCGGTGACACCTATCTGCTTACCGGGACAGACGGGGAGGTTTACGGTCATCACCGCCCGGGGCAGGAAAAACTGCTGCAGGAAATCTATCAGGCAGGGGACCTGAAGACATGCACGGTTTCTGAGCTTCTCTCTCTTTATCATGACGGAGAGACGGCAGCACCGCTGCCTTCTTCCTGGAGCACCTGGGAGGATGAGATGGCAGCGGGCATACCATATCCCCAGTGGCATTACCCCGGTCACGAGCTGCATGAGCTTCAGTGGCGGCTCACGCGGCTGGCAATCAAACTCGTGCACGAGATACCGGAGGGCGCTCCGGGCTACCCGGAAGCACGCCACCTGCTGGATGAAGGGCTGCATAGCTGTCAGTACTGGTGGGCAAGCTGCCGTCCGTGGTGGGATACCGGGATGGTGGAGCGGGGGGCAATGAAGCTGAACGATGCCATCCAGGCTGCAAAAGAGTCGCTGCCTGCGGCGTCGGTGGGGCAGGTCAACGAGCTATCCCGACTGGTTGCGGCAACTGCCCGCACATGGTGGGATTCGGGGAAGGCAACCGCCCTCAAAGAACAATACATGAAAGGGCATCAGGCCGTGACAACGGAACTGAGCTTTGGAAGTACGCAGGGTTGAGCCTGTGGAAGAAATGAAGACCGTTTATGTCATCCTGGCTTTCCATGCCCATGAGCC
>JBDRFO010000111.1:0-11742 GCA_043818655.1 Chloroflexota bacterium | reverse complement strand
GACCCGTACCAGCCCATAGCCTTCAATCAGGTGCAACAGGTATTCCGTAGTGGCTTCCTCAATAATTCGCGACTGTGCGAAGCGGTCTTCAACAAATCTCTCCCACTTTCGGACAAAACTCCTACGTTTCATGAGCCGATACAACAGATATATCCCTACAAGAAGGGCGCCGATGGTAATGGGTAGCTTATAGCCCGGACTGGTAGCGATAGAGGATGTAGCCGTAACAATAATCGCAATAAGTCCAGCATTACCCAGTATGATCAGCCATGTGACAATGCGTCGTCTCCGGGGATTGTTCAACACAAGTTCTGCTTCTCTTGTGGTAAATCCTGTGCGGGTAAATGCGGACAATGCCTGAAAGCTGGCTTTCTCTGCATCCATCCCGGTCATCCTTAAGGCGATGGCCCCAGCTCTTACGACAAGAAAGGACGCAAGTATTGTTAGTAACGTCGGCACTAGTAAATATAGTCCGGTCATTTTGGCCCCCCGTAATTTTATCTAGTCAATGGTTGCTCATATTTTACAACAATAAATCCGCTCATTCATCCAATTAGCTGTTTTGGTTACACTATTTTGGTTGCCATCCGTGATGGGTTTTGGAATGTGGCACATAAAGGAGGTCGTCATGAGTTCTGCTGTCATTGCGGCACCCCAATAAAACTAAATCTCGGGATAGCACGGTCGGGTAGAAGTTGATACGTGGGGCCATTTAGCCAAAGCGAGAAGGTATCAGGTTCTAGTGTCGTGTCTTACACATGCCTTTGCTGCCTCTGCCATTCCAGACTTTATCCTTGGTTCGGGGATTACAGAACACAAACCTTTGCTTACTATTTGGTGCAGACAGACTTAATTTCCCGACCGTAAAGTCGTGGGAAGTTTCTTAAAGTTCTGCTATAATTGAAAAGTTTTAGAAGTCATCCAGAAACTCAGTATCCTGGGATAGGGCACATTACCTGCTCATATTCAGAAGAGCATTTTCTGGATTGCCTGCAACACATAAAAATAGAGCTGGAAACTAGAAGTGGGTGGCTCGTGTTATCGCAGTTCATTCAGTATTCTGTTTCGGGTATTACCAGTGGTAGTATCTATGCCCTGATTGCTCTGGGCTTTACCATTATTCATAGTGTTACCGGCATCATCAACTTTGCCCAGGGCGACTTTGTCATGCTTGGGGGCATGTTCGCCTATCTTTTACTGAAGTCACTGGGTTTACCCTTATGGGCAGGCTGCATCCTGTCTGTCGCTTTGGTCACGATAGCCGGACTGCTCCTGGAGAGACTGGCGATCGGATCGGCCAGGCGGGCTTCGGTGGTAAGCCTGATCATTATTACGATTGGCGCTTCAATATTTATCCGCGGCATCGCCGGTCAACTCTGGGGGAAAAACCCGGTACCCTTACCGGCCTTCAGTGGGGAGCGTCCGCTGCTGCTCTTCGGTGCTGCCATCCAGCCTCAGAGCCTCTGGGTGCTGGGGACGACCATCTTATTCATGTTGCTTTTCCACCTGCTCCTGTCACGCACGCTCCTGGGCAAAGCACTGAAGGCATGCGCGCTGAACCCTCGTGCCGCCGGCATTGTCGGCATCAACGTGCGAACCATGTCGCTGCTGAGCTTTGGCATGGCGGCAGCCCTGGGGGCAATCGGCGGTATCGTTGTTGCCCCGATGACGCTTACCTCTTATAGTATCGGGGTCATGCTGGGGCTTAAGGGGTTCGTGGCAGCGGCGATGGGTGGGTTGTCAAGCCAGTTCGGCGCGGTTATCGGCGGGCTCTGTCTTGGTATCCTGGAGGCATTCGGCGCAGCTTACATCAGCTCCGCTTACAAGGATGCCATTGCCCTTTTCGTCTTCTTCGTTTTCCTTCTTGTTCGGGCAGGAAGTCTCTCGGCAGGTGAGGCGGAAAAGTGATTTCCGGGAAACTGAAATCGAAACGAACCTTGCTGGCTGTTTTGCTTGGCATCGCCGTGATGGCAGCCGTGCCGTGGCTTGTTAACCCGTACTATACCAGCATCGCCATATTTATCGGTATCCATTCGATCGTGACGGTTGGTTTATGCCTTCTGATGGGTTACACCGGGCAAATATCGCTGGGACAGGCGGCATTCTATGGCTTCGGGGCTTATGTTTCGGCTGTTTTGAGCAAGACCTTTGGTGTGTCACCCTGGCTTGCCATGCTGATTGCCGCGGTGCTGACGGGGGTCTTTGCCTATTTCATCGGGGTGCCTATTCTCCGCCTCAAGGGCAACTACCTGGCAATGGCAACGCTTGGTCTTGGTATGATGATGCATATTGCTTTCCGTGAGGCTGATGGCATTACGGGAGGCCCGTCGGGGCTGCCGGGTATCCCGTATCTCTCGATCGGCAGCTTTGTCTTTAATACCGACCGGAAATACTACTACCTGGTCTGGGCTTTTTGTCTTGCGATCCTGCTTATTTCGCAGAATATTGTCAAATCCCGCACGGGAAGGGCGCTTCGTGCGATACGGAATAGCGAGATTGCGGCTGAGTCTCTTGGCGTCAGGGTGAGCGATCTGAAAGTGCGGGTCTTTACCCTGAGTGCGGTTTATGCCTCGCTGGCGGGAAGCCTGTATGTTCACTATCTCACCTTTGTCGCCCCGCAGCCTTTTGATTTTCTTTTCTCCGTCCGCCTGATCGCCATGGCGGTAGTGGGTGGGTTGACCAGTATCTGGGGAGCGATCTTTGGCACCGCGGTTGTGACGCTTATCGGGGACGCCCTTCACGGGTTTGGCGAACTGGATACGATTTTCTTCGGTCTTGCCCTGATGCTGATGGTTATCTTTATGCCCCATGGTTTATGGCTGCATTTTTCCGGGATATTCCGGCGGAGGCAGCAGAAACAGCGGGCGGTGAAGAGGAGCCAGATTTGAAAGAATATATCCTGGACGTAAAAGGGCTGACAAAGGTATTTGGCGGTCTGGTGGCGCTTCATGATCTTGGCCTCAGCATCGAGGCCGGCGTGATAACAGCGGTCATCGGGCCTAACGGGGCGGGCAAGACCACCCTCTTTAATATCATTGCCGGTGTTTATGCCCCGACCGGCGGGGAAGTCACCTTTCACGAGACGAAACTGAACGGGATTCCCGCCTCCGAGAGGGTGCGCATGGGGATTGCGCGCACCTTTCAGCATGCCCTGCTCTTCAGGGAGATGACCGTGCTGGAGAACATCATGACGGGACGCCACTCCAGAACGCGCAGCGGTTTTCTTGGCAGCGGGCTCAGATTGCCCGGTATGCGCCGTGAAGAAGATGAGATATCTCTGGATGCGGCTCATTATCTTAATCTGGTGGAGCAGGGAAGACAGGCTGATCATCTGGCATCGGATATTCCTCTTGGCCAGCAGAAGCTGGTGGCGATTGGCCGGGCGCTGGCTACCGAGCCAAAACTCCTCTTGCTTGATGAACCCGGTGCCGGGCTGAATACAATCGAGAAAAAGGGGCTCAGCGATCTGATCAAACGGATACGTGATATGGGGATTACCGTGGTGCTGGTAGAGCATGATATGGAACTCGTCATGGGCACTGCGGACTGGGTTGTTGTTCTTGATTACGGACAGAAGATTGCCGAAGGGACGCCCTCTCAGGTGCAGCGGGATAAAAAGGTGATTACCGCGTATCTGGGCGACGATAGGAGAAAATCTTGATACTTGAGGTGAAAGATATTACCGTCCGGTACGGGGCGATAACCGCCCTGAGGGATGTCTCCTTGAGCGTGGCGGGGCGCGAGATTGTCACTGTGATTGGCTCAAATGGTGCCGGCAAAAGCTCCCTGCTGAATGCCATCGTGGGCATCGTGCCGGTCGCAAATGGCGCGATTCTTCTTGATGCGCTCAAGCTCAACGGTCTCCCGTCGTATCGGCTGGTGGGAATGGGGCTGGGCTACGTTCCGGAGGGGCGGGAGCTTTTCGGGCCGATGTCGGTGCTGGATAATCTCATTCTCGGTGCTTACAGTGACCGTCACCGAAAGGGATGGGAGGTACTGGCGAATGTCAACTGGTTTATCCGCAATCAAAAGGTAAACCAGACCCTGGCGTATGTCTTTTCGCTGTTTCCGCGCCTTGAGGAGAGGCAAAAACAGCGGGCGGAAAGCCTCAGCGGCGGGGAGCAGCAGATGCTGGCGATCGGGCGTGCCCTCATGTCAAAACCTGGCCTTCTTCTCCTGGATGAGCCTTCCCTTGGGCTTGCGCCGATTATTGTCAGGGAAATACTGGGGCTTTTGACCAGGCTTCGTGATGATGGTATGGGTATTCTCCTTGTGGAACAGGATGCTGTCTCCAGTCTCCGGATTGCCGACCGGGCGGTCGTGCTGGAACGGGGACATATCATCATTCAGGGTGAAGCCAAAGATATTATCAAGGATGACAGGGTAAGACAGGCGTATCTCGGTAAGATTGTTGCCTGATTGACCTGATTGTGATATGAAAAACAGAGGTGTGGCGTTTGAAGAAGCTTTTATCAGGTAATGAAGCGATTGCACTGGGGGCATACCATGCCGGTGTCGCCGTGGCGACGGCATACCCCGGGACACCCAGCACGGAGATTATGGAGAGTCTGGCACCACAGGAAGGGCTGTATACCGAGTGGTCAACCAATGAGAAGGTTGCCCTTGAGGTGGGGATGGGTGCTGCTTACGGCGGCGTCAGGACAATGGTTGTGATGAAGCATGTCGGGCTTAATGTGGCAGCGGATCCTTTTTTCGCCGTGGCAACGACCGGAATTTCGGGGGGACTGGTGATTGTTTCCTGTGACGATCCGGGGCTGCACAGCTCGCAGGGGGAGCAGGACAACCGCAATTTTGCCAGGTTTGCCCGTGTGCCCCTGTTTGAGCCGACGGACAGCGAAGATGCCTATCTGCTCATGGCACAGGCGTTTCAGGTAAGCGAGGAGTTTGACAGCCCGGTCATGCTGCGCTCAACCACTCGCATCTCCCACTGCAAGGGCGTGGTTAACGTGGTAGGGGAACGGAAGCCGGATACGAACGTGCCGGCATTCAAACATAATCCCACCAAGTATGTCATGATTCCGGCGTATGCCCGTCTCAGACGGCAGATCATGGAAGAGCGGCTGAAAAAGCTTGCCGCTTACGTGGAGGATTTTCCCCTGAACCGGGTGTTTCCGGGCAGCCGCAAGCTTGGCGTAATTGCCAGCGGTGTTGCCTACCAGTATGCGCGGGAGGTTTTCCGGGGCGCTTCGTTCCTTAAGCTTGTGACGACCTACCCGATGCCGGCAAATCTGGTGCGCCGGTTTGCCGCCGGGGTTGAAAAGCTGGTTGTGATTGAAGAGCTTGATCCCTTTCTGGAAGAACAGATTCGCCTGCTGGGGATCGAGGTTTCGGGTAAAAGCTTTGTTCCGGTCTGTGGTGAGCTGACGCCGGACATTGTGGCAGAGGGTGCGGCGAAGGCGGGATTGATTCCTGCCGTGACACTCGCAAAACCCGTGACGAGTTCGCCTCTGCCGCCGCGTCCGCCGCTTCTCTGTGCGGGGTGTCCTCACCGCGCAACGGAATATCTCCTGAAGCGGATGGGTTTTAGCCGCCCCGGGGAAAAGGATGCCCCGGGTCAGAAAGATGGCGGCGGCATTGTGGTGACCAGCGATATTGGCTGCTATACCCTTGGTGTCATGGCGCCGCTCTTTGCCCTTGATACCTGTGCTTGCATGGGGGCGAGCATCGGGCAGGCGCTGGGGCTGGAAAAAGCGGGCATCGCGGAGAAGGTTGTGGCTGTTATCGGGGACTCCACCTTCATGCATTCCGGTATTACGGGGCTGGTTGATGTGGTGTATAATCAGGGCAAGATTACGGTCATTATCCTGGATAACGGCACTACCGCCATGACGGGTCATCAGGGCAATCCGGCAACGGGTGTCTCTGCCCGGAGGGAGGAGGTTGGCAGGGTGGACCTGGAAACGCTTGTCAGGGGCATCGGTATCAAGAAGGTGGACGTGGTCAGCGCTTTTGATCTTAACTCGTTGAAAACAACCATCAAAAATGCGGTTGAAGCGGGTGAGCCTTCGGTCGTCATCGTCAGGGGCAACTGCCCGCTGAATGTCAGACTGGCGGGCAAGCCGCTTGTGGTGGACAGGGAGAAATGTAATAACTGCCATCTTTGCCTTTCGGTCGGTTGTCCGGCAATATCTTTGGTAAACGGGGAAACCGTGATAAATGAACTGTGTCAGGGCGCTTCCTGCGCTGTTTGTGCCCAGGTCTGCCCCCGCGAGGCAATTTCGGAGGGGGCGGCATGAAAGATACTGATGGCCATCTCATGAGTGATTATTATCTCACCCGGCAGATACAGTCCTCTGGTGCCGGTGGTATTTCCCGGATAAGCTCGAATATCCTGATGGTCGGGGTCGGGGGACAGGGTGTGATCATGGCAAGTGATATCCTGGCGGAGACGGGCATGATCAACGGCTTTGATGTCAAGAAATCGGATTCCATCGGTATGGCACAGCGGGGGGGCAGTGTTGTCAGTCACATCCGCCTCGGGGAAAAGGTTTTCTCGCCGCTCATCAAAATGGGCGAAGCTGATTTCTTAATCGGCTTTGAGGAGCTTGAGGCGGCGCGCTGGGCACCCTATCTCAGGACAGGTGGTATCGCCGTTGTCGCTGATGTGGTCCTGGTGCCGCTAAGCGTTAACGAGAGCAAACTCACTTACCCGGACTGGGATGTCAGCCGCCGTATCCTGAGTCGGTATGCGGCGCAGGTTACGCTGGTTCCGGCGGTCTCTATCTGCCAGAAGCTCGGTAATCCCAGGGCACTCAATATGGTTCTACTTGGCTTTCTTGCCACTTATATGGAGATAGCATTTGATGAATGGCAGAAGAACATTCAGGGCAAATTACCCGCCCGGTATGTGGAATCCAGCCTGAAGGCTTTTGCTGCGGGCGCAGCCGAGGCGAAAAAAATCAATGCGGGTGACGCGTGAGTTATCCGGCTGGCGGGTGGGGTGGAAAAAGCTGACCTGCATTTTCGGGATAATTAGAATGGCTAAGGAGGTAAAAATGGCGAGTGACGTAGATTATGAAAGAATGCCGCGGAAGGATATGGAGAAGCTCCAGCTGGAACGCCTGAAATTAAGGGTAAAAGAGGTATATGAAAAAGTGCCTTTTTATCGCCGCTCGATGAAGGAGCGGAAGGTAACTCCGGATGATATTAAAACCCTTACCGATATCACCAGGCTGCCTTTTATCAGCAAGGTTGACTTTCGTGATAACTATCCCTTCGGGCTGATGGCGGTACCCTGGAGTGATATCGTGCGCATTCAGTCCTCCAGCGGCACGACCGGTAAGCCTGTCATTGCTCCTTACACCCAGCAGGATGTTGACACGTGGGCGGAGCTAATGAGGCGCTCGCTGGTTGCCGGTGGGGTAACCAAAGATGATGTGGTGCAGATTGCTTACGGCTACGGTCTCTTTACCGGTGGGCTGGGCTTCCACTACGGGGCAGAGCGTCTTGGGTGCAAGGTTGTGCCCACGTCTGCAGGTAACACCAAGCGGCAGATTCTGCTAATTCAGGACCTGGGGACGACCGTTTTTTGCTGCACCCCTTCTTATGCCGTGACCGTGAACGAAACAGCAAAAGAGATGGGGATCGACCTGCGGGATACCAAGCTCAGGCTCGGTATCTACGGCGCAGAGCCGTGGTCGGAGAAGATGCGTGAAGATATTGAGGCAACCCTCGGCTTTCCGGCACTGAACGTCTACGGGCTGACCGAGATTATCGGGCCGGGGGTGGCGATGGAGTGCACGCATAAATGCGGGATGCATATCTGGGAAGACCATTTTCTTGTGGAGATTGTTGACCCGAAAACAGGGGAGCAGCTGCCCTACGGTGAGGAAGGGGAGCTGATTATCACCACCCTGACCAAGCAGGCACTGCCGGTGATCCGCTTCCGCACCAGGGACATTACCAGTCTTAACCCGGAGAAATGTGCCTGCGGACGGACGGCGGTCAGGATGTCCCGTATCATGGGGCGCAGTGATGACATGCTTATTATTCGCGGCGTCAATGTCTTCCCCTCACAGATTGAGAGTGTGCTTCTTTCCGTGGAAGGGGTGGTACCGCAGTACCAGATCGTTGTTGACCGGCAGCAGGGATTTGCCTCGGACGAGCTGGAGATATGGGTGGAGGTCTCTGAGGCGATCTTCTCCGATGAGATGGCGAAGATGTCTGCCCTGCAGAATAAACTTCAGTCGGAGCTTGATAGTGTCCTGGGAATTAAGGCACGTGTCAAACTTGTTGAGCCCAAGACAATTACCCGCAGCATCGGTAAGGCAAAGAGGGTGATTGACCGCTCAGAGTTGCCGGCGGCATAAAGCCGGATTTCCGGGGGAACAGCAGGTTTCCCCTGTTGCATCAGATGGGCACCGTTAAATGTCTGGTTTATAAAGGGTGCTCTAAAGGTGCTTCCCCCGGGAAACGGGGAATTCCGGGGATATTTGAAGGAGGATAATACGGATGAAGATAAAGCAGGTTTCTGTCTTTGTGGAAAACCAGCCGGGCAGGCTGCTGACCATGCTTCAGGCTCTGGAGAAATCAGGGAGGAATATCCGTGCCCTGTCGGTCAGTGAGACCGCCGAGTTTGGTATCGTGCGCATGATTCTGGATGATGCCGATAGCGGGATGGATGCCCTGAAGCGTGCCGGCTACACGACAAGGCATGACGATGTCATCAGCGCTGAGATACCGGACATACCGGGCGGGCTGATGAAAAGTGTTGCCGAGCCGATTGCCGCGGCGGGTATTAATATCAGCTACTTCTACGCCTTTCTTGAACCGTCACCGGGCAAGGCAAGGATCGTGCTCAAGACTGATGACCTGGATAAAACAGAGCAGGTTCTTGGGATAAAGAGCTAAAAATAGGTAGTGGTTCTTATTTATAAGAAATGTTGAAGAGGGAGGTGAAATTTATCTTTAAAAGAGCTTTCTCTTTATTTTCTTGTGTGGAGGAATAATCATATGAAGATTCAGATAACCACTCTCGTTGAGAATACGGCTGGGGGCGGGTGCCTTGCCGAGCACGGGCTGAGCGTTTTGCTGGAAGCGGATGGCAAGAAGATTCTCATGGATACCGGGGCGGGTGCGTGTATCCTGCGCAATGCCCAGCTACGGGGTGTCGACCTGTCGGCGGTTGACAAAATCGTGATTAGTCACGGTCATTACGATCACACCGGGGGACTGCGCGATGTTCTGCAGGTGATGCATCGTGAGGTGGAGGTAATCGCGCATCCGGATATGTGGGCATTCAAATACGGGAAGCGTGAGAATAGCGAGCCACGGTATGCCGGTATTCCTTTTAACCGCGAGGGGCTGGAGAGTCTGGGGGCACGTTTTACCCTGGAGAGAGAGCCGGTCCGCATTACCGAGCACGTGATGACCACCGGCGAGGTTCCGATGGTCACCGGCTACGAGCAGGTTGAAGGTAACCTTGTGGTCAAAGAGGGCAATGAGTTCCATCCCGACCCTCTGGCTGATGATCTGGCCCTCGTTGTCGATGCGGACTTTGGTCTGGTCGTTATCCTCGGCTGTGCCCACCGCGGCATTGTCAACACCCTGCGCCACGTCCGGAACATCACCGGGAAAAAAGAGATATACGCTGCCATCGGGGGGACACATCTCATCCGGGCTTCGGAGGAAAGAATTGCCCGTACGGCGGCTGATCTTAAGGAGATGGGCGTCAAGAAGCTGGGTGTATCCCACTGCACCGGCTTCTATGCCTCGGCAAAGCTGGCGCAGGAGTTTGGGGATGCCTTCTTCCTGAACAATGCCGGGAACCACCTGACCTTCCCCATGAGCGAATAAGCATAACATAAATCCTGGGTTGAGGTAGGGAGAGACAATTTACGGGATACCTTGCCCGAAATGTTCGTCTGTTTCTTCGCTAACGGATACTCTATTGTTTTGCCAGGTGCTATCTCCTCAGCCCGAACTCCTTTGCCGCTGCCCTGAAGCCAGGTAAAGAGCCTTCAATTACTTTGTCGTCCACGCAGTAGGCAATGCGGAAGTAGCCCGGTGTGCCGAATCCGCTCCCGGGAACGGTGAGCACATTGTATTTCTGCAGGGCACGGACGAAGGCGACATCATCGGCAAGGGGAGACTTCGGGAAGATATAAAAGGTGCCGTTCGGCTTCACAATCGAGTATCCCATCGCAACAAGGTTGTTGTAGAGAAAATCCCGCTGTTTCATGTAGTGTCCGATGTCAACGGAGCTGTCCTGAAGACTCCTGACGGCATGCTGCATGAGGGCAGGGGCATTGACAAAGCCCAGAACACGCAGGCAAAAGACCAGCCCGTTCATCAGCTCTTCCCGCCCCTCGTAGCCGGGATTGACTGCAAGGTAGCCGATGCGCTCCCCGGGGAGGGCGAGGTCTTTGGAGTGGGAGATTGCCATGGCGCTGCGGGGATGGAAATCAAAGATGTAGGGGCAATCCAGCCCGTCATAGACCAGCTTGCGGTAGGCATCATCACCGATAAGAAAGATTTCCCGCCCGTACTCTTTCTCCTTTTTCCGGACAAGCTCCCCGATTTGATTCAGTATGTCGCGGCTGTAGACGGCACCGCTGGGGTTGTTGGGTGAGTTGATAATCAGGGCGCGTGTCTTCGGGGTAAAGCCGGCTTCCAGCGCCTTGAGGTCAGGGAGGAAATTCTCATCCGCCGGGACAATTTTTGGAACAGCTTCGTGATTATCAATGTAGTAGATATACTCGGCAAAGAAGGGGGCAAAGATAATTATCTCATCACCCGGCTCTGAGATGGCCTTCAGCATGATGTTCACCGCACCGGCCGCACCGCAGGTCATGATAATTTCACCGGCGGTAAAAGGGAGACCGGTCTCCTGCGCCAGGTGCGCGGCCACGGCGGCACGTGTTTCCGGGTAACCGGCATTGGGCATGTAGCGGTGCATCCCCGGCGCCGGGCTGTTCACCAGCTGGTGCAGCACCTCGTTGAATCGGGACGGCGGCTCCATGATGGGATTGCCCAGGGACAGATCAAAGACATTCTCCGCACCGTATTTCTGCTTCAGGGCGATGCCTTCCTCGAACATCCGCCTTATCCATCCGCCCTCTGCCATGTGCTGCTTGACCTTCTTTGCAATTGCCACTTATCTTCCCTCCTTATTTTAAAGTAAAAAATGTTACAAGAAAATTTCTCATGGGAGCTATTCTGTCATTTAAAATCACCGTGCTTTCCGGCTGTCAACCGGAATGGGGCACTAACAGGATATTACTTTCTTTGCCCCAGGGAGACGGTGGTGCCGGTGGCGCGGGCAATTAATTTCCCGTTTGCGCCGGTAACCGTCATTTCTGCCACCCCCAGGCTGCGTCCGGCATGTAGAACCTTTGATTCAGCATGAATAACCTCGCCCACCGGTGCGCTTGACATAAAGTTGATGCTGAGCTGCACCGCAACGTGGATGTTATCCAGTGTGTTGAGGGAACAGCCGAATGCCTGGTCTAGTAATGAGCTGATGACACCGCCGTGAATCAGGTCTTCCCAGTTAAGGAAATCCTTTCTGACTTCCATCCTGATTTTCGCATAGCCGCGCGATAGCTCCTCACAGGTCATACCCATCAGGAGGGCATATGGTGAGCGGTCAAAGCGGCGGCGCATCTCTTCAATATCTGCCATAATATAAATTCCTTTTTTGACGATAGAATCCGGCCAATCGGCTCAATTCTAGCAATAGAGCATGGGAAATACAATCACTGTTTATCAGGGTTTTAGTTG
>JBDRFO010000110.1:0-7877 GCA_043818655.1 Chloroflexota bacterium | reverse complement strand
ATCGAATCCAGTGCCGGCATTGCCTTACGGTAGAGAGAATACGCTATCACGGCGATAAAGATGAATACCGCTATTGATACCAATCCCCAGATGCAGATAATCAGATCACGTAGCCATTCGATACTCATCCGGTACTTCTTTCCCCAATCCTCTGGCTATTGAGCGCCCCGGCAGCCAGCCGAGGGATATGATATGATTCTTCCCTGAGCTAAATTAGAGCATTTACATACACCCGAACGTAAAGACGAAACGGGAAGAAGACAACATGCGTAATTTGGAAGCAAAATACATAGGATTAGTATCACACACATTATTTTCACAGCACAGCAGTAAACCTACGTATATTTTCACGGTAAGACTACGTAATTCTACAAGCATCCAGAAACTGTTTTCCTGAATATGCACAGGTAATGTGCCGTATCTCAGGATAATGAGGTCCGGATGACTTCGGGAAAGGGAAGATAACCTGCGCTGTCATCTGAAGCTAACCGTCAGGCCATTCCACCCTCGAAGGAAGAGTTTTGGGATAAGAGAGAAAAATACACCACGTTTTTACGGGTTTAACTGCCAGATGGTAAAGTTAAGAATAGTGGCAAAGCTTACCCAAAGGATATAAGGGACAAGAAGAAAGGCGGCGAAAGATGAAATCCTGAAGAAACTCAGTATGGTAAATAATATCGCAACCCACAAAGCAACAATGACAATCATGCCGGCAAGAGGCGATCTCAGCCCGAAGAAGGCTGCGGACCACAGGATATTTAACGCCAGCTGGATGATAAAGATAATCAATGCCTTTCTTACCGGCGGCTCGGAAAGTCCCCGCTGCCAAATGATTGCAGCAGATACCCCCATCAGGAGGTAAAGGATACCCCACACCGGGGCAAATAACCAGTTGGGGGGAGAAAAAACCGGCTTTTTCAGGGTTGCATACCATGTTGGAATTGCCGACGTGGTGAAGATTGAGCCAATAATCCCGGCACCCTCACAAACGATAATGCCGATCACGAACCTGATGATGCCTTGCATTCTTTGATTCATAACTCACCTCCTCTCTGATAATATCACAACAGGGGAATAACCATTCGATTGCAGCATGAATACCTGTGCAGGGCTGTTCATAGTTATATGTGTGTCATTCTCGCTTGCTTGCCCTTTCCGGGAATGCAGCATTCACTGATTTATTTCAGACGGACTACGGGCTACCCGGCGATTATGATATGATAAGTAGTCATTTTGATAAATTTGGCCCGAAAAGATAATCTCCGCCCTGTACTTTTGAATATTCCTAACTATACTCTCCGGGTGGCATACTGAAAGCAGGGTTCGCAAACGGGTCACGGCGGAGGCAACACGGGAAGGTATGACTAACGATTATGTTAACCGCAGGAAGAAAAAAGCGGGGCTGCCTATTACAACTTATCCGGAAACCCTTTTTTTGAGTGGAGCATTGTCCGGTAGCCAGCTTAAGAATTCGACTTTCTGGATAGCTTATCAGTTCTTTCGCAAGAGCCTGCTGATGTTATGATTAAAGCGACAGACAGAATCAAAAAAGAAGCAGTGACAAAAATAAGGAGTCCGCAATGAGCAAGGTAAAGATTTTCTTAAGTTCGCTGATGATCGCGACGGTTGTTCTCAGTGCCGCCTCATGCTCGAATAACGCCGGGAACGTTCCGGCGGAGATACCGCCGGCAAATCAGAATAACCAGGTATCCAAGGTAATCGGAGACGGGAATTTACAGTTCGCGGTATCCCGCGAGCTTGTTTTCGGTACCAGCGGCACCATTGCCGAAATCAGTGTCAGCGAAGGAGACCGTGTAACGGAAGGACAGGTTCTTGCCATCCTTGATACTGACGATTTGAACCAGGCACTGAAAACAGCGGAGTTTGCTGCTGCGGCGGCAGAAATTGACGCCCAAATCGCCGGAGAAGCGGTCAATACCGCCGCTATTGACCTTGAGCAGGCAAAGGACAACTTCAGGAGGATAACATATCCCTATACCTATTCAACCTTTGTTTTTGACGTTCCGGCAGCAATTGCCGATATCAACACCGCCCAGAGACAACTAAACGAAGCGCTGGAAAAGCTGGATGAATCTCAAGACTCCAATGAGTTCCGGGAAGGGCTTTACAATATCCAGGATGCCGGGCAGAACCTGACCAGGGCAAAGGAGTATCTTACCCGCGGGCAGGGCATTGACCCCTTCCTGGGGGACAACCCGCAGTTGTCCGTCGCCGATTTCTGGACACTGCGCACCGCGCAGCTTACCATGGAGAAGGCTGAGACAGTGCTAAGCCAGGTAAAAAGCAACCGGGACAAGGCTAACCTGGCAGTCGAAAAAGCCACAAATGACATGGAAAAGGTAAAAAAGGAACTGGATAAAACAAAGCTAGTTGCTCCTTTCTCCGGAATCGTCGCCAGTGTTCCGGCAAAAGCGGGCGAGGTTCTCTCCGCGGTGAACTATAACTCAAGAAAAATCGTTGACCTTGTTGATACCAGTAGCGTCGATCTTAAGGTCATGGTTGACGAGCTTGACATCGCCAGGGTTAAAACCGGGCAGAAAGCAATAGTAAGCGTTGATGCCCTGTCGGAAACGAAGCTGGATGGGAAGGTTTCATTCATCTCACCGGTAGCCAGCGAGCGGGTCGGTGTCGTCATGTATGAGGTTAAAATTGATTTTAATATCCCGGATGGCTCTCCGGTAAGGGCTGGCATGAGCGTTGGTGTCGAAATAATAGTTGATAATAATGGTTGATGAAGGATTTGTTTTTAACCTTCTACCGGAGGGTTGAGCTATGAAATGGCATCGGGTAAAGACAGGTGAAATCAGGCAGGCGTTGCCGGTGGATTCGGGTAGTGGTGCGCCTTCGCCAATGGTTGTTCTGGAGAAGGTCTCCAAGAGCTATTTCAATGGTGATATTGAGGTAAAGGCTCTCAGCGAGGTTTCTTTTGAGATAATGCCCGCTGAGTTTATCGTCTTACTGGGGCCAAGCGGCTCTGGGAAAACGACTCTCCTCAATCTTATCGGCGGGCTGGACTCTCCGACTTCAGGGAAGATTGTGGTTGACGGTGTTACGCTGACGGGGCTTTCCGCTGACAAACTTACGGGCTTCCGCCGTAACCACATCGGATTTGTTTTTCAGTTCT
Source organism: Chloroflexota bacterium (assembly GCA_043818655.1). Taxonomy (GTDB): domain Bacteria; phylum Chloroflexota; class Dehalococcoidia; order Dehalococcoidales; family JAZDNC01; genus JBDRFO01. The sequence continues at coordinate 4,732 of JBDRFO010000110.1, read as the reverse complement.
TTAACCTCATCTCCACGCTCACGGCTAAAGAGAATGTCGAACTCGCTTCGGAACTCATCGGAAACCACCATGCCGCGCAGGAAATCCTGCGCGAGGTCGGACTGGGAGAACGGATGAACCATTTCCCCAGCGAGCTATCCGGCGGGGAAAACCAGCGCGTCGCGATCGCCCGGGCGCTTGCCACCGACACCCCGCTCATCCTGTGCGACGAACCGACGGGCAGTCTTGATTCGGAAACGGGCAAGCATATCTTTTCCCTCCTCGTTGAGTTAAATGAGAAGCGGGGGAAGACAATTATCGTTGTGACGCACAACTCCACGGTCGGCAAGATTGCACACCGCGTCATCAGACTGCGGGACGGTCGGGTGACAGATATTATCCAGAATTCCGTCAGATTGCAGGCGGAGGAACTAACTTGGTAAGATTCAGGAAACTAAATCTAAAGCTTCTTCGTGATTTAAAATCGTCGAAGATACAGTTCGGCGCCGTCGCCCTTGTTGTCCTGCTTGGCGTTGCCATGTTTATCGGGTTTTATTCCTCTTTCCTTAACCTTGTCGTGTCTTTCCAGCAATCCAACCAGAAGATGCTCATGGCGGACTACTGGATTTCCCTGGACGGCGTGAGCCAGCGGATTTCCCGGGACATGGGGAGCATTCCCGGTATTCTGGCGCAGGGGCGGCTCATCGGCAGTATCCAGCTTGAACTGGACGAAGAAGAGGGGGGACGCATCGAGGGTAGGATAATCTCCTTTCCGATGAACCAGCACCCGGAAATTAACGACGTTCTGATTGACAGCGGCAGTTACTTCAGCGGTCAGTCCGGGCGTGAGGTACTTCTCGAGAAGAGCTTTGCTGATTACCACCAGCTTAAGCCGGGGGATTATGTCATCATCGGCAGTGACCAAAGCAAAGGTCGTTTCAGGGTTCAGGGTGTGGTCGTAAGCCCGGAATACCTGTGGGTCAGCAAGAACGCCCAGGAAATCATGCCCTCCCCGAGCACCTTCGGCGTGCTTTTCCTGCCCCAGCCGGAGGTTGAAGCCCTCCTTGGCATGGAAGGCCTTTACAATGAAATCAACATCCTGGTTGAGGAGAATGTAGACCGCGATTACCTCTTGAGTGAGGTAAAAAACGTCCTGCGAAAGTATGGCATTGAAGGGCTCACCTCAAGGGATGATACCAGCACAATCCTGTCACGCCGGAGCGATATCTATAACAGCGTGCGCACGGCATACCTGATTGAACGGGAGGACCAACCGAGCTACCGGCTTCTGGAGACGGACCTTGAAGGACTGCAGTCTTACGCCGTTTTCTTCTCCTTTCTTTTCCTGGGGATGGCGGCGTTAACCATTTATGTGTTGCTTAACCGCCTGATCGCCGGACAGCGGGTCCAGATAGGACTGCTCCGGGCACTCAGCTACGGCAAAACGGCCGTCATGGCGCACTATCTTGGATTTGCGCTGGTTGTCGGTCTGGCTGGCTCAATTACGGGCGTTATTGCCGGGCATGCAATGTCCCGGTTTTATACCAATTTCTACATTACCTACATCAACCTGCCGGTAGCGGTTGTGGTGCCGCATTATGATACGATGCTCATCGGTGCTTTAATCGGGCTGGGCGTGCCCCTTATCGCCGGTTTCTTCCCGGCGTGGGGCGTTCTGAAACTGCATCCCGTTGAGTCCATGCGTCCACCCGTACCCCCGGGGGCGCACCGTGCCCTCCTTGAGAGGCTGCTCCCGTTTTTAAGCCGCCTGCCGTATACCGTGAAGCTACCTTTCCGGAACATCATGCGTAACCCAAAGCGGAGCCTTTTCATGGCACTGGGTATCACCTCAGCCGCGATACTCTTCTTTATTCCCATGGCGATGCTGGACTCCATATCAGTGATGTTTGAGCAGATAAGACAGGTACAGCGCTTTGACGGAAGGGTGATTTATCGCAACACCGGTTCGGTCGGTCTGGTGAACCTGATCAAAAATATGGACGGTATCGCCGACGCCGAGGCAATTATCGAAGCCCCTTACCGGCTAAAGTTCGGCGACGAGGTTACCGATACCGCCATTGTCGGGTTACCGGAAAACTCGGCGATGTTTCAGATGGTAACACCTGAAGGTAAGGTGGTTTCTTTGAGCCGGGACGGGGTGATGCTTCCGCTTTCCGCCAAAGATAAACTCGGTGTGGAAATCGGCGATATTGTCCAGCTGGAGCCTTTTGTCGGGGCAGCGGGCGGCGCGCAGAAGCTTATTACCGGGTTTGTGGATTTCGCGATGGGGACGAGGGTGTTTATGCCGCTTGGAGAGGCGCAGGAAATGCTGGATATACCAGGCTCGGCAACCGTCATTTTGCTCCTCTTTGACGGAACACCCTCCGAGAGGCTTGTTGAGAGACTGAACAACCTGCCGGGCGTCGCCACTGTTGAAATCGGCAACGCGATGCTGCAGTATATGGACGATTCAATGGGTATTTTTTATGCCATGATCGGTATCTTTTTTGCCCTGGGCGGCATCCTTGGACTGGCGATCATTTTTAACGGCGTGACCGTAAATATGCTTGAGAGGAGGCGGGAGATTGTCACCATGCGCGCCTTAGGCATGCCTGACGGCCGCATTACGGCAATGCTGACGCTGGAAAATTTGATGATAGGAGTTCTGGGAATTGCCATGGGGATACCGATTGCAAGCAATCTTACCAGGTTCTTTTTCACCAGTGTGGGAGATACCAGCGACATGATGAGCTTAAGTATCGCAACCAGCAATACGACCTATCTTGTGACAATCATCTCTTCCCTCGTGGTCCTGCTTGTTTCCCAGATGCCCGCCATCAGGCAGGTCCTCAGACTCAAGCTGGCGACGGCAACTAAAGACTGGTCGGAATAACAGGATGCCGGACAGGTTAAACCGTCAGCCGAGTTGTGCTTCACATTTTGCAAAATAAAAACGGCACAGTTCGGAACCCTATAAGTTGGCTGATAGGAGTGAAACAGGATTTTAGAAAATGGAAAAGAAATCAAAGCTAGACCTGATCTTGGGGATTGGCCTGATTGCGATTACCGCCCAGGCATTGAATTTATTTACCGTTTTTCGTCTGAAGAACCTGCTTGATACCCAGCAGATTGCCCTGCCCAGGATACCACTCGCCGTGATTCTGGTCTTTTTCCTGAGCACGGTGATTTTTATGGGCATCATCCTCTTTCTGGTACCCAATTCGATCTTAAAGATAATCATGAGGGTTATCTTTGCTTTTGCCTATCTCTGGGGAATGATGATCGCCCTGTCGGTTTCCTTCCCTGTTTCCATCGCCATTCCTGTGTCCCTGGTAATATGCTTCCTGTGGCTCATTAAGCCAAGGGTTTTTCTGCAAAATCTGCTCCTGATTTTTGCCTTAGTCAGTGCCGGTGCCCTATTCGGGCCTCTTTTTGCCCCCTGGAAAATCCTGCTCTTCCTGCTGGCGATCTCAATATATGATATCGTGGCAGTTCGCTCCGGATATATGATCTGGATGGCAAAACAACTCTCCGACTTTCATACGTTGCCGGCTTTTATCATCCCGCAAAGGGTCGACATGTGGAATCTAAGCTTGAAAGAAGCAGACCTGAATAAACTGATGGACGGCAAGGCAGTCGAAAAAGAACTGTCGCTGCTCGGCGGTGGCGACATCGGTCTTCCGCTGATACTGGTGGCTTCCGTTTTCTTCACTTATGGTTTTGTCTCATCCCTTATTGTGGCGGCTTTTTCCCTGGGTGGTCTTGTCTTCGCCTACTGGCTCCATCTGTATTTGTTTAAGGGGAAGCCATTACCTGCTCTGCCGCCAATTTCCGTGGTAGCCCTGATCGGTTATCTGGTTGTGCGACTTATGGGTTAGAGTTGAACAGGGAACCTGCTCGTTGCGATACCGGGGGAGATTCCAGCGCCAGCACCGCCGCTTCAGCACAAATCAGGGCATCCTGAATCATGCTATAATGTGCCAGCGATTGAATTCAGGATCATTAATATGTGTGGAATTATCGGTTATATCGGCAACAGAGAAGCCCTGCCCATCCTTGTGGAATCCCTGGGGCGGCTGGAGTACCGGGGCTACGACTCCTGCGGGATCGCCGTGTACGGGGACAAGATCAAAGTATACAAGGATGCTGTCACGATTGAGAAGCTGGGGAAAACGCTGCCGCATCTTGGCGAAAAGATCGGCATCGGTCATACGCGCTGGGCAACTCACGGCGAGCCGTCCCGCATAAACGCCCACCCCCACCTTGACTGCACAGGCCGGATTGCCGTGGTGCATAACGGGATTATCACCAACTATGAAATCCTGAGGGAGGAGCTAACCCGTGAAGGACACCGGTTTGTCTCCGGGACAGACACCGAGGTCATCCCCCATCTGATTGAGAAATACTACCAGGGCAACCCGGAGGAGGCTCTGAACAAAACCCTCGCCAGACTCCAGGGTTCCTATGCCATCGCGGTCATGGTGGAAGGAGAGAGGGAACTGGTCGTTGCCCGGAAAGACAGCCCTCTGGTCATCGGCATCGGCGACGGGGAGAATTTTGCCGCATCGGATGTCCCCGCGATCCTGGGTTACACCAAGAAAGCGATCTACCTCGATGACGGCGAGATTGCCGTACTGACACCGGGGCAGGTCAGGGTCACAAAGTGCGGCAAAGAGATTGCCAAGACAGAGCACCGGATTCGGTGGAACACAGAGGATGCCCAGAAAGGCGGCTACGAGCACTTCATGCTCAA
>JBDRFO010000109.1:0-8604 GCA_043818655.1 Chloroflexota bacterium | reverse complement strand
ATTCCTCGTAATCTTCCGACATGTTCTTCCCTGCAGTCTAGACTTACTACTAACGGATTCTTTCCAGATAGCACTATAAATAATATCATATTAGTATCTTTGTTGATATCCTTGTTGGAAGAGCATTTTAATCCGTCATGGTTGTTTTACCATGAGTCCCGGATGACAGGAACCAGCTTACCAACCATAATTGATCAGAACCTGAAAGAGAAAGGCAGATAACATACAATGAAGAAAGGAACACTATCCGGATATGTTTTATCAATGAGGATGGGAAGATACCCCCGGCATTCCAGGCTGTCATTGCCAGTGTAATCCGCCTGTTTTCCCCCACGCCAAGAGTGCTGTAAAAAATAACGGGGATGACACGTTATGCTGCTATTTCTTCTTTCAGGATGCGGTAAAACCTGTCTCTTGCGGCTCTTTCGCGCCAGGGATGATGCCCACACTCCTTCAACAGGATAAACCGGAAGTCTTTCAGCACACGGGAAAGTGGGTTTTTGATTCCTTCGTAAGGATGCGGGTCGTAGTCACCGTGAACTGCAACTACCGGACACTGAATCTTCTCCCCAAGCTCCAGGAGTTCCCCGCTGCGTCTTAACGCCGCAGCCTGTTGCCATACCTTCCGGTAGATATCGTACCGGCATGATGTCACCTCGCTGTCGTCCGGCAGAGGGTCATAAGAATCAGCTTTTGAAATCAACCTTCCCAACCATGCCATAAGCTTATCCTTATCCTGAGCGGCGGCATCCTCCAGGTTTTCCATCAGGGAAAGAACCTCCTTTCTTTCTTCTTCAGCCAGCCGATTCAACCTGGTTTTCATGATGCCGGCGGCATATTTTTCCTCGAAAGGGCCGCTTCCAATAAGGATGAGCTTTGTGACGATAGAAGGGTACCGCGCGGTAAAAATAAAGGCGAGCCATGCCCCCCACGAGGAACCTGCCAGTGTTACGGGCAGGTCACCATTCTCTTTCAGGACAGTATGCAGTTCCTGTAGTTGTCCTTCAACCGAGGATGCCGTTTGGAGCGGTTCCAGGACACCCCTGACAGAGGCAAGTTCCCGGGCAACAGGTGCCATTTCCCCGGCGGCACCAGGCCCGCCGTGAAGGACAGCTATCCTGAAAGGTGTATTCCCATACATTCTAATGTTTTGCATACGGTATCCTTTTTTACGTCAGTCTATCGGAAATAACATCTTAGAAGTCATCCGGAAACTTATTATCTTGAGATAAGGCACATTTCATTCTCAGCCGCAAAAAAAGAGCTTTCTGGATAGCCGGTAATGCACGCATTGTAATGTGCTCTTTCTGCCTCTTGTATGTCGTCTTTAACATCAGAACCGGCCTCACCGGTATCAGACAATTTGGCGTTAACGCTACTTTTCCCATACCAGACCATCCCCTCCACACGTATTTACCCATCATCAGGGTATTTTCTCAACCTTCATTTTTTGTCGGTATCTTCGCGCAATCTCAAGTGCCATCCCGGTAACCTGGATAGCATCCCTGCCGACGACAATGGAAAGAGGCTCTTTCCCCATCCCCTCATTCTCGTAGTAAACACGGGGGACACCGCCCCCGGTATCAACCATGTATCTTATTTTCCAGTGCCCTCCCTGATATCTGGATGCGGGCGGTGCCATGTTACGGTCAATCATGCCGAAGATAAGATTCTTCTCGCCCGCATACTGCCGGAGAACCTCGATGATCGGGTTGTTGCATTTAAAGTTCATCGCCGCACCAATCTCAGGGTCGTATTTTCTCAGCTCAAGAATGGTTACCGCCATATGGCTTGATGCACCGAAGGCAGGCAGTCCGGCAGCACGGGGATAACCGCCCACAGATGCGATTCTACCCTCAATTGCCGCCACATCTCGATAGGTTTTTGCCCATGATACCGCGCAGGCAAGGCTTACCCGAACCTCAGGGATGAGCCGGGCAAAATCACGCGATTTTTGAATCAGATGAAGGGCAAGAACAAGGTTGCCAAGTACCCGTTCCTTATCTTCCTTCCTGTTCATTTTTCCTCCGTAACCACAAAATAAGACTGATTTCCGGAACAGCCGGGATAAATGTATCACCGCAAAATAGCCATTTCGTATAAGCTGCCATCTCGCAAATGAGTTTTATCCCTTGCGCTAAGTGTAATTCTCTTACCATTGCAGCACTTTGAGATAAGCGCTAAAAGTCATCCGGAGTGCCGGCAAGTATTCGGGAAATCTTCTCCGTTTCCTTAAGACCGCTACCGGTAAGCGTGGAGACGATAATACCGCCGGTGGGTGCGATTTTCAGGTATTTCTCAAGTCCGGCGATTGTCGCCGCAGATGTAGGCTCAATATAGTAACCCTGTTGCCCCATTTCCAGGAGCGCGCTGACAATTTCATCTTCGGTGACCGTCACGAAGCCCCCACCGCAATGTCTTACCGCCGCAACGATTTGCCCACCTCTTACCGGCGCAACAATGGCGATTCCATCGGCAATAGTCTCATGCGTGATCAATTTTGGAATCTCTCCCCGGTTCGCCGCAAAGGCTGCCGACAAAGGTGCGCAGTTTGCTGCCTGGACAGCGACTATCTTCGGCAGTTTACCGGTAACTCCTGCTCGGAAAAGGTCAACAAAGCCGATATACGCCCCAAGGAGGAGTGTCCCGTTACCGACCGGCAGGACAACAACGTCAGGTGCCAGCCATTGAAGCTGCTCGCAAATTTCGTAGGCAAAGGTCTTGGTTCCCTGAAAGAAGAACGGATTCCACGAGTGGCTGGCGTAGCAGGTTGTTGCGGCGGCACTCTGCACCGCCCTGACCGTATCCTCACGGCTGCCGGGTGTTTTAACCAGCCTTGCGCCGTACATCTGAATCTGGGCGGTCTTCCCCGGCGGGGCATTTTCCGGAACGAAGATGCGGCAAGCGATACCGGCTTTTGCGGCGTAAGCAGCGATGGCGGCACCGGCGTTTCCTGATGAATCCTCAACAATGCTCTTGACGCCCAGTTCCTTCAGCTTGCTTATCATGACAGTAGCACCCCGATCCTTGTATGAGCCGGTAGGAAACAGGTAGTCCTGCTTGATGTATACCTTCCGTCCACCGAAAGCCATTTCCAGCAGCGGTGTGAAGCCTTCATCAAATGAGACAATATCAGCATCTTCAGGGATGGGAATCGCCTCGCGGTAACGCCAGAGAGAGGGCTTTCTGCTCCTGATTTTTTCCCGGTCAAAGACGGCCTCAAAAGCAATGTCCAGGACAGCACCACAGCGACACTTCCATCCCGGCTCATCCAGGGAATATGTTGCCCCGCACGTTTTGCAATAAAGCTGATTCATGGTCACCTGAGCTGTAAAAACCCCGCACTATTCGGAATTATATTTCCCAGCGCCGGGTACGGAATTTTCCGGGAACGATCGGCCCGTTATACCGGCGACGACCTTTTATCCCGAATCACAACCTTAGAAGCCATGTTACCACCCTGTTCCATTCCGCGTCAAAGCGTAAAAAGCGTTTTACCACCCTGATAAAAGCGATAGCAGCTTCGTGCCAGGCAGCCTGAAAACGGCTGACCGGACACAATTGCATAGACTCCGATTTATGCCGCAAAACAGTTGTTAGGTGATGTCGCCGGGGGTAGAATAGAGTACAATTTGGGTTGGTGGCATTTGTTCATGTACTACCTATCTTAAATACCACCAGGGGAAATGATACCGGGCGGAGATACACTCAGAAACCAATTCACTATCGCTTTGAGAAGGAAAGGAAAAGATGATACCGCTGTCAGACCCGGATATTGCCAGACGCCGTTACCCGCTGGTGAACATTATCATCATTATTATTAATTTCCTTGTTTTCTTTTATCAGCTAACCCTGGGGGCATTGGGGAGCGATATTCTGATCTACAAGTTCGGCTTTATTCCCCTGGAGCTTGTCAAGGGAATTAACATCACCTCAACTACTTTATCCCGTGGTACCGTCGTCAACATTGCCACGCCCATTCCGACATGGATGACACTGTTTACCGCCATGTTCATCCATGCCGGCTGGCTCCATATCCTGGGCAACATGCTTTACCTGTGGGTGTTCGGTGACAACATCGAGGACAGGTTCGGACATTTCCAATACATCTTTTTTTATCTCTTATCCGGGCTTGCCGCCACCTTTCTGCAAACAATCATCATGCCCTCATCAAATATCCCGAACGTCGGGGCAAGCGGCGCCATCGCCGGGGTGCTCGGCTCCTATCTTATTCTCTACCCGAGGAGCCGCGTCCGTACCCTGATCTTCTTTTTTTTCATCAGCACTGCCAGGATTCCCGCCTTCATCCTGCTCGGGTTCTGGTTTCTGATGCAGATTGTCAACGGCATCGGCTCGGTTGGCTCTGCGGGAGCAGGTGTCGCCTACTTCGCCCACATCGGCGGGTTCCTTTGCGGCATGGGAATCGCCGCCATATACCGGCTCTCCACCCGAAAACTGGAGACATGGTAAATCCTGACCAACTCAGTTTAAAACAGAACCAAACCGAACCTGTCTCTGAGGTAAGCCCGGTATATGTGATAAAATGATAGTATCCGGGAGTTGGAGAGCCTGTTTTGCTTTATATTTTGTATGGTGACGATGATTTTTCCGTAAACGAATCGCTTGAGCAGATAAGAAAAAGCATCGGTGCTGCGGAGCTTCGTGATGCCAACACGAGTGTTTTTGATGCAAGCGCGCTTGTTGCGGAGGAGCTGAAAGCAATATGTAACACAGTGCCCTTCCTGTCTGAGAAACGCCTGGTAATTGTTAGGGGACTCATGGAGCGATTCCAGCCAAAAACCGGAGGCGTACCGCAAAAAGCATCACCTGGGAAAAAGAAAGAAGATGGATACAAAACATTCGTTGATTCCATCAGCAATATTCCTCAAAGCACCGTCCTGGTGCTTCTGGACAGGAACGTAAAAAACGGGAACCGTCTGCTGCAGGCAATTAAGTCGGGTGCCACGATGCATGCCTTCCCCCTGAAGAGAGGCAGATTACTGACCCAGTGGATTCAAAATAAGGTGCAAACAGCAGGCGGCAGTATCTCCCCGCAGGCGATAAACCTCCTGGCAAGGCTTGTGGGCAGCAATCTCTGGATTATGTCAAATGAGGTTCAGAAACTAACCCTGTTTGCCGGGGGACGGCGCATTGAAGAAGAGGACGTGCTCACACTGGTCGCAAGCGCCCGCGAGTTTAAGGTCTTTCACCTGATTGATGCCATCCTTGAGAAAAGAAGTGATACGGCGGAAGAATTGCTGCAACACCTGCTGAAATCAGGGGAAGCCCACGCCTATCTTCTTTTTATGCTGGCACGCCAGCTACAAATTATCGTGAGAATGAAGGCTTTAAGAGAAAACAACAGGCCGAAAGCAGAGATACAGGGCAAGCTGGGATTAACAGCCGAATTCCTCTGGCAGAAGGCTGTCGAGCAGTCAGTGCGCTACGACATGCCACGCATCAAGGAAATATACGAGCGCCTGCTGGCAACTGACCTTGCGATCAAGACCGGGAAATACGATGGGGAGACAGCACTCATTATCCTCATTGCCGAGCTTTGCGGGAAGGACAGGTAACAGGGACTGTCTCCGTATTTATCCTTGCGACAAGCCAGGCGAATCAATCACGGACATGGCTTGAGGTTGCTTTGAGAACAGACAAACCTCGCAATGACCAGCATCAAACGACGAAACACCACCGCCGTCGCAATTTGGCAAAAAGATAATTTCGTCCTATAATTATCACCGTAAATCCTGACTGTTTTACTTTTATTAAGAGTCATGACGGGGACTCAGAAGCCATCCAAAAAATCATTATCCTAAGATAGGGCAGGCGACATGCCCGATTCAGAAAAACAGTTTCCGGATAGCTTACCATATCGTGAGACAGGACACATTTCAGATTCAGCAATGAAAAACAGTAAATGTGAGTGATGCAAATGGACAAGAAAAATCATTCCGGGAAATTGGAGAAGGCAAAGGTTAACATCGTCGGGATGACCTGCACTACCTGTGCGGCGACCATCGAGAAGGGGCTATCAGAGACCCCCGGCATTGCGCAGGCTTCCGTGAATCTGGCAACGGATAAAGCGACATTTTCCTACGATCCCTCACAAATAGACCTGCCCGGAATCAAGGAAATCGTCAGCGGTCTTGGCTACGAAATGGCAACAAAGAAATCCATCTTCCCGGTATCGGGCATGACCTGCGCCACGTGTGTTGCCCACGTCGAGGAGGCATTACAGGGTGTCCCCGGGGTTATTTCCGTCAATGTCAATCTGGCGACAGAGAAAGCCACGGTGGAGCATCTTGAAGATACCAATATCGCCGGTTTGAGACAGGCCGTCAGGGATGCCGGCTACGAGTTAGGGGAAGAGTCCGCCACACTGGAAGACGTGACGGTTGCCGCCAGACGCGAGGCAAGCCGGTTAAAAAAACAGCTCATCGTCTCGGCAGTTTTATCCATCATGATTATGGCGATCATGTATTTCCCTGTCCTGATGATGAACCCTTATGCGCCTTATGCCATGTGGTTGCTTGCCACGCCGGTGCAGTTCTGGGCCGGGCGGCGTTTCTACCACGGGGCATGGGGAGCGCTGAAGCACCGCACGACGGATATGAACACCCTGATTGTCGTGGGCACCTCGGCTGCCTATTTTTACTCCGCCGTCGCCCTCTTCTTTCCGGGACTTTTCCGGGGTGTCCAGATGGAGATCAGTCTCTATTTTGACACCTCGGCCATGATCATCACCCTGATTCTCCTGGGCCGTTTTCTGGAGGCCCGTGCCAAAAGACAGACATCGGAAGCCATCAAAAAGCTGATTGGTCTCCAGCCGGATACGGCGACCGTCATTCGTGACGGAAAGGAGCTTGCCATCCCCGTTGACGCAATGAATGTCGGCGATCTCATTCTGGTGCGCCCCGGAGAGCGCATCCCCGTTGACGGTGCGATCACTAGCGGCTATTCCAGTATTGATGAATCAATGATTACCGGGGAAAGCATCCCGGTGGAGAAAAAGATAGGCGACCGGATTATCGGCGCCTCCATCAACAAAACAGGCAGCTTCCAGTTTACGGCAACAAAAGTGGGTAAAGACACAACGCTGGCGCAAATCATCCGTCTTGTTGAGGAAGCCCAGGGCAGCAAAGCCCCCATCCAGCGTCTGGCCGACGTCATCGCCAGATACTTCGTGCCGACCGTCATCGGCGTTGCTGCCGCTACCTTCCTGTTGTGGTATCTGGCCGGACCCGCCCCAGCTCTCACCTTCGCCGTTCTTAACGCAATCGCTGTGCTGGTCATTGCCTGTCCCTGCGCCATGGGACTGGCAACGCCAACCGCCATCATGGTGGGCACGGGTAAAGGTGCCGAGCACGGCATCCTTATCAGGAGTGGCGAAGCCCTGGAAAAGGCAAGCCAGATAAACACCGTGCTCATGGATAAAACCGGGACACTCACCCGCGGTGAGCCGGAGGTAACCGATATTGTCGTAAGTGACAGATTTCCCGAGGAAGAAGCCCTGATACTTGCCGCTTCTGCAGAACACAGCTCGGAACACCCTCTTGCCGCCGCCATTGTCAAGCGGGCAATGGAGAGGGGATTAACCCTGTCCGCAGCCACGGATTTCAGCGCTATTCCGGGGCAGGGGATTACCGCCGTGGTGGCGGGCAGGAAACTCTCCCTGGGCAATCTCAAGCTGGTTCAGGAGAAGCATCTTTCTCTCAACGGCATGGAAAAAGAAGCGGAGCGTCTCCTGGTCAAAGGAAAAACCGTGATGTTTCTTGGTGTGGATGGTGATGTCATCGGGGTCATCGCCCTGGCGGATACCCTGAAACCCACCACGACAAAGGCAATCACGAAACTGCACACGATGGGCATTCGCGTTGTGATGATTACCGGAGATAACCGGCGCACGGCGGAAGCCATTGCGAAAGAGGCGGGCATTGACCGGGTGCTGGCGGAGGTGCTCCCCGAAAACAAATCCGAAGAGGTGAAAAAGCTTCAGGATGAAGGGGATGTGGTGGCGATGGTGGGCGACGGTATCAACGATGCCCCCGCCTTGGCTCAGGCCAACATTGGTATTGCGATCGGCACCGGGACTGATGTCGCCATTGAGGCCGGGGATATTACCCTCATCAGCGGCGACCTGACAGGGGTGGTCACGGCCATCATGCTCAGCCGCCGCACCGTCAGAACAATCAAGCAGAACCTTTTCTGGGCTTTTGCCTATAACACTGTTCTCATCCCGATTGCCGCCGGTTTGCTGTATTTTGTTTTCGGGGGTAAGGGCGTGCCATCAGGGCTTCACTTTATTCTCGGTGAATACGGTTTTCTCAATCCCATCATGGCAGCCGCCGCGATGGCTTTCAGCTCGGTTAGTGTCGTCACCAACTCGCTTCGCTTAAGAGGCTTTACACCTAAAGCAGATTAAAGGAGGTTATTAACATGGCAACAGCAATTGACCCGGTCTGCATGATGCAGGTTGATGAGAGCAAAGCAAAAGCGACATCAGAGTACAAAGATAAAAAATACTATTTCTGTGCTGTCGGCTGTAAAAAGACTTTCGACCAGAACCCGGAGAAGTATCTCAACCTGCTAAAGAAATAG
>JBDRFO010000108.1:0-2157 GCA_043818655.1 Chloroflexota bacterium | reverse complement strand
ACCACCTCCAGAACCTCCCCTGTCTTTAGCTGTTTCATCCTCTCTGCGGGCAATTGATAAGCTGCTAATCTACCTGTATCATCATATTTATGATATCTGCAAAGATGTATTATAATGTGAAGAAAATTAAAGCCATCCGGGAATCATGAAGGCTGGCAGGGGAAAAATGTGGAAAGATATGGGCAAGCTGTTAATCGTCGCCGGCGGTTTCCTGATCATTACCGGCGTGCTTCTGGTCTTGCTGCCTAAAATCCCTCTTTTGGGCAAACTACCCGGGGATATGTCTTTCCGCTGGGGGGACTTCCGCTTTTTCTTTCCGCTGGTAACCTGCCTGATCCTGAGCGTGGCGCTCACCATTATTCTGAATATTGTACTGCGTTTTTTCCGATGAAAATTCAGTCACTTTGACCTTTATGCCACATAACCCCAAGCACGATACACACGACTGATATCGCGAGCGCAATAAGTGTCTGTAGCTTTAGCCCCCCGGTAAAGCTGCCAAGAGCGCTTTGCGCATAGCTGACACCCTTTGCCGTGATGAGTCCCGTTAAGCCCCCGCCCTGACCTGCCACCTGTGCCAGCTCCCGTGCTATTCCGGGCTGCACAAAGGCAGAGAACAGCGGCCCCACAATAACATAGACGATCAGAGCGGTCATGCCGAGCACCGATGCCGCCCAGATGAGCTTGCTTCCCCACGTCCGACCTCCCAGCACTCCGATCGCAAGCAGGATAAGCAGCGGGATAAGCCAGGCAAGAATCAAGAGTTGGCGCGCCAATCCCGTTAAATGCCGTATGTTATCAATATTCTGAAGCTCTTCAACGCCATCAGCCCCGGACATGGCGATGGCATCACGCATTTCTGCCTCCGTAAGGACAAGACCCCCGGCAATTTGACGGCGGATGTCATCCAGGGTTCCCTCATCCGCTCCCAGGCTTTGCCTGAGGTCGGCATCGGTATAGGTAAACCCGTCCTGTACCCAGCCCCGCAACCTGGCGGGCATGTTCTCATCGTCAGTGCCCCCCATCAACTCGTTTACCTCATCCTCATCAAGCGACCACTGGTCCGGCAGTCCGTTTAAAAGCCCATTGATAATCGGTGCCGTCAGGATGCTGACATCAATACCCAGTTTATCGTTGACTAGCCGGACAATTGCATTGGCAGCAACCGGCTTACGGTCAGCGACAGGTATCGCCACTTCCAGCGTCGGCTTCGTGCCGTCAAGATAGGCAAAAATCTGCCCGCTCATACTCACAACCTGCGTTTGATACCACGAATACGGCAACACCTCTGCCGCCATTCCGGTGATTTCCTCATCGGTCATGATTGTATCCATCGGTAGCTGCAAACTCTGAAGCTGCTGCTTTAATGTCGGTACCAGGAAACCATCCAGAAAATAGTCGTAGGTCTCCGGTTTCTTGAGAATATCAGTAAGAACAATCTCCAGGTCATCCATCTGCCCTGATATGTCAACCTGTACGGTGAAATGCTCTTTATCACTCGTTAAATAAGGCGTTATTTCATCAAGCGCATTATCAATCTGCAGAAGAAGCCAGTCTGAGGGTAATGCTGTCGTCATGGCACTTTTAAGTTCATCCCGGCTCAGCGGTAACCCCTCTAAAGAAGATGCCGCCTCATCAAGAACACTGTTGATAAGCTGATCGTAAATCTCAGGGAATACGCCCTCCTGATGCAGGGTGTCTTCCAGTGCCCGGACACCTGCCTTAACCCGCCCTTTGAGAGGGATGTTGACACTGAATTCCTGGGTATCCCCCAGCATGTACGGCATCACCTCACTAATGCCCTGCTCCACTTGCTCCTGAATCCATGCCGGCGGAACAATCTCCTTCACCATCGGGAGAAGATAAGGCTTAAGCTGAGAAAAATGAACTGTTGACTCATCTCCTTCTGTTTGAATTTCTTCAATGGCAAGGGGTAAAACTTCATCGTAAATATAGTTATAAACATCAGCCCGGCGAAGCTCGCTGATGAGAAACTCAGGGTTCCCCACCGTGCTGTTGATACGGGAGACAAACAGCATGGGAATGGTCAGAATAAGAAAGACAAAAGCCAGTACGATTGCCAGCATCCTGCGTAGCCAGATCATAAGCGATCCCGATCCTTTCCAACAGGTAGTTTAGCGGTAAATTCTCTCAAGG
>JBDRFO010000107.1:0-2141 GCA_043818655.1 Chloroflexota bacterium | reverse complement strand
CGACCGTTGGGGCAATCTGCATCGGTCTGGGGATGGGTTTAGCGCAACTCCTACATATCTGGCAGATGCGCCAGACCGGCAAGCTGAGATGGGTTTCGCTTCTCTCCGTCTGGGGATTCCTCATCCTGCACACGGTCGTTTTTGCGATCCTTTCACCGGTATTTACGTAGCGGTGAGACCAGGGAGAATGTACTCCTCGATCTCTTTCTGACCGGGGGAACCACGCTGTTCGAGGTAGATCACATTATCCTTTTGCCATACCCAGAGATGGTGCTCCGATTTAACCCAGGCAGTCACAGATTGCCGTGACGGGGCAACAATAAAAACACGCTCCGCAACCCGGCTAAGCTCATCCAAAGCCTTTCTGGCATCCTCTGTGGTGTTCAAATGCTCCATAATGTGGCTGGCAAAAGCCGCCCCGAAGCTCTTGCCGGCGAAAGGAATCCGGGTAATGTCAGCAACAACCCCGCACGGGTGATCCCTCAAGGCACGACGGTCGATATCAAGGCAGACATCACCGTTACCGTGCGCCGGCTTCTTCAGCCAGTAGCGATACGGCTTGATACCCCATGGCCCACCGGCGATAAGCAGCGGTTTACCGCTATGTTCGGCACAAGCAGTGGCATCCCGGTATTTTGTGTTCTTATCACGGGCCTCATCCAGCCACACGGCAACCTGCCAGGCAAAAAAAACCAGGACAACCAGAGCAATCAGGTAGTGCCACAAGCTCATGATATTTTCTTCAACCTTATACCCGAATACAATTATGGTAAAATTTAAATATTCCAGCGAACCCGTAAATCATAATACTTTCTCGCATCATAGTCCATCACCAATTGCTCAAGATGCATCATAAAGCAGACTGAAGGGAACGATGAGTTTTACTGATGACACAACGACAAACAAGCAGAGAATATTAACGGTAATCCGTTTTACCATGTTGCACACGCTGATTTTCCTGCTCCTTTTTCTCACCCTGGGTCATCTGTTCTACCCTGCCCCCGGGGCACTTGAGTTCCATTTTGCCAGACAGATACTTGATGGGATGATACCGTACCGGGATTTCCTTTTTGAATACCCGCCCCTCGCCCTCCCTGTTTTCTTTCTGCCGGCACTCATTCTGGACACATACCCGGCATACAGTGTGTCTTTTGCGCTTGAGATGCTTTTCTTCGACATCCTGCTGATGGTTTTGATCACCCTTCTTGCCTCGCATATCAAGATACCGGTAAAACGCGCCCTGACAGTTTACACCCTGCTGCTGATTGTCACAGGACCGATTGTCATTGCCCGTTTTGACCTGCTGCCGGCGATGCTTGTCGTTGCCGCCCTGTGGGCTTTCAGCCGCGGGAAGAACCTGATTACATGGTCTCTTCTCGCTTTCGGCGTCACCGCCAAGCTTTATCCCGTCATCATCGTCCCCCTGATCGCCCTTTACCTGCTCAGAAACAGACAGTTCCTCAAACTCGCTGGAGGCTGCGTCTCATTCATCACCACGCTCGTTATCCTGAACCTGCCCTACTATCTGCTCAGCCCTGGCGGCTTCATCAGTTCCTTTACCTACCATACCGCCAGAGGGCTTCAGTGTGAGAGTTTTTACGCCTCAATCGTGCTGATTCTGAAGATACTGGGGAAAGCAGAGGTAAAAAGCGCTTTCAGCTATGGCTCCTGGAACCTGGTATCACCGCTGGCAGATTCTTTTGCTGGAGCTTCATTTTATGTCACCGCCGTCCTGCTTTGCGCCATCTATGCCCACTACGCATGGGCAATCTGGAGAATGCCGGCAACCCACCTGACATCTGAGGGCATCCCGGTGAAGGAAACAAAACTCATCATTGGTTATACTGCCCTGGTCGTGATCACATTTATGGTAACCGGCAAGGTATTTTCCCCGCAGTATCTTATCTGGCTTTTTCCCCTGCTGCCCCTGATAAAATCAAAATGGAGTGCAACGGTATGGCTTATCTTTGCTATTATCGGGATCATTACGCAGTATATCTTTCCCTATAAATACGTTGATTACGAGTCTTTTCAGACCTTTTATGTCCTCCTGCTTGCCTTCAGGAATTTTATCATTCCGGTGTTGGCGGTATTCATCATGCTACCCGGTAACACAAGCCGGAGCACGATGAATACCGATA
>JBDRFO010000106.1:0-5430 GCA_043818655.1 Chloroflexota bacterium | reverse complement strand
CGAGCCCGAGTGGATCATCACGGCGGCCATGCCCTTTTCGAGATTATTCACCATCCGGTTAAAGCCTCTAGCCACTAGCCCAAACTCATCGTCTCCGGTCGGCTCTATCCTGACAGAAAGATTATCAGGGGTTATCTCTGTGACTTTCTCTGTGAGAAACCTGAGTGGTCGGGTGACTAAGCGGTCAACCAGCTTAAAGATGAAAAGAATCACGAGAATAAAAACTCCGGCGAGCACAAAGACAAAGGCGAGCGTTGTCGAACGTGCTTGATCATAGATATATCCTGTGTAAAAGCCGACCTCTAAGCTGCCGACGGGCCTACCATCGCTGGTTATCGCATATTTCTCGGAGCCCACAGCAGCCGCTTCGGTTGTCTCTTCTTTTACAGATCTGATTAGAGTCCCGTTCTGATCGTATACGGCTATTGACGCAATGTAGTGGTGTTTCAGGATTGCTGTTATGATGCGCTCTACAAGTTCATAATCGTACAATTCCAACACGGGCGCCAGGCTATACGATAGACCTTCTATCGTTGTACGCCTTGCCACTTCGTAGTTTGCTGTTATCTGTTTCTCAACCACGCGAGAGACGATTAAACTACCTACCAGCATACTGAGAAGTGCGACCATAATGATTGCAAGAAGCGCCTTACCCCTAACACTATTAATCTTTAGGCTCATTTTCATTTTCTGGCTCCAATAAAGTCGTTGAACTCCCGAGTGAGGTGGGCCCTATTCTTAGGACAGGATAGGGGCAAGATTAAGATTGGGCCCCGCTATCTTCAAGCGGGTTTAATTTTAAGGATTCTACCACACCCTGATTAGCAACTTCCACCGGGGTTGAGGTGAATACTTCGGCCGGTGCCCGGTAGCCCAAGTTCTAGTGGGAACGCTCGGCGTTGATGGGAGGAGGCAAGGGTCTCCCCACATGACGTTGTAACCTGTGCCCGTGCAGGAATTGTGAATACGGTGGGGTATACGAGAGAGGTGGTGGGGGTAAAGAAGGTACAGGTTGTCATGGGAGGATTTCACCCTGACAGCCCTGCCTTCGCACCGTTAATTGGAGAGACAGTGAAACGCATGACCGGATTCGCTTCTGACCATGTTGTGCCTACTCATTGTACGGGGGAAAACCCTGCTTGCTCGTGCAAACACCTTATGTCAGGAACAACACTGACCTTTACGGCCTAACTGTTCCATTTATATCATCGCGTTCACGAGACCGCTATGCGTTGTCGAATGCAGGTGAGCACCTTCTGGTAGCCGGTCATACTAATGTTGAAGTGCTTCATGATATCGCTAAGCGTTGTCGGATACAGGAGAACGCTTCAGTGTCTCAGGCATGCTCAGAAGAAGCGGGATTCTTATCAGGAGTTCAAGACCGATGTAGCCAAGGAAAAGATACTGGGGGCCGATGTTATCCCAGATGGCGCCAGCGAGGAAAGCGGCAACGGCGGCAATCGGCATCCTCACCAGCCGTATCATCCCGATCCAGCGTCCCATGTGCTGTTTTGGCACAAGCTCATAGGACATGGCTGTCGTTACTACCGAACCAATAAAATAGAAACCCTTCAGCACACCGGATGCAATCAGAAAGCCGGAGTTCGGTGCCCAGATAAGCATCAAATTGGAGAGCAAAAACAGCGGCGATACCAGAAAGATAACTTTTTTACGTCCAATCCGGTCAGCAAGCCGACCCATTGGGATGCCGAGTAAAAGCGGGGTGAGCGCGGCGGCGGTAACCATTGCGCCAAGAATAAACTCATTGGCACCTTTGACCTCGCGGGCGAACACCTGAACAAAGGGGATAATCATGCCCTGAGGCACGTAAGTCAGCGAGGAAATTACCAGAAAGCGCTTCAGGTAACGTCCCTCACGGAAAACCTGAGATATATCCTTTAAGAAATTAGTATTCTCCTGGCGCTTTCTGCCCCAGTTGCGACTGGAAAGCTTTGCGAGTATGAGAAAGAAAGTGGCGATCGTGCCAGCAAGACCGATAAAAAAGAGTGGTCTTATACCGCTGGCGGTAATACCACCAAATGCGGCAACCAGAGAAGCCCCCACCATGGGTGCCGCCATCCCCATTAATCCCATCGCCATCGTTTCACAGAGGCTCATGGCAGTGGCACGATCCTCTGGAGCAATTGAGCTGGCACAGATAACGCCACAGCTCTGCCCACTCGAGGCAAAGCCTACCCAGTAGGCAAGCATCCCAAGGATGATAATTAACCAGTTCTGGGCAATCCCGTAGATGAGAAAGAAAAGAGCGAGAAAAATAATGCCAAAAAGGTAGACCTTTTTCGCACCGATTTTATCAATGAGCCATCCGGTAAATGGGCCGCAGATACCGGCAGCCCCCATGCCGATGCTGTTTATCAGTCCAATCTGAGTGACACTTGCCCCCAGGACTTTAGCATAGATGGAGAGATAAGGTAGCACCATCTGATAGAAAAACCGGTGAATCGAAGACCTTGAGGCGCTGACTATCCAGTCACGGGGTTGACGTCTGACGAAGCTTACGGCTCTTGATAAGGCGGTACCTGCAGCCTGACTAACCCGCATGATCGATGCTCACTTTCTTAAATACTGGATTCAGTATTCCGTCAAAGCTGACAGCCGACAGCTTCAAATCGGCAAATGATTTTGTTCTCTTGATACAAAAGCAACTTACTTAACAGGTGATATGAAGACCAGCGTCCAAAATAATCCTAAGCTGATTTCCGGGTCATTATGAACATATGCCCATTATCGGCCTATCTTATCATCCTGAAAGTTAAAGTTCAATGCCCATTTTATTTATTTTCAGATGAAGAAAAGCGTCAAATCAGACTTTGCCTGAATGATTTTCGATTGTTAATTATGCAAAATTTTCGTCCACATAAGGAAGCTCTTGAGTCAATAGATGCTCGCTTAAAATATCTCTCCGATGCTATGGATAAACACAATAAGTTTGATTGGAAAGGTATTGCCATCAACACTGTAATCGCTATTGCAGTCGCCCTTTCATTAAATCACGAGCAGGGTATTAGATTGTTTCAGCTTTTCGGTAAAGTATTCTCCAACATCCTCTACCTTTTATCTTAAACATTAAAAGAAAACCACGGGTCTACTCATGGATGCCTATTATTGATTTGTACGGGGGGAGGCACCGCCGTAGCGATGCCCCCCCGTTATTTTATTATATGAAGCTAGGGGATTGAACCATAATCATCAACGGCTTTCTTGATCTTCTGGTACACATCGTTGGGGACCCAGGTCTTCCAGTGGCTGTCGAACTCCCTGAGGAAGTAGACGGCACCCACCTCCCAGTTTTTAACCTCGTTTTCCTCAACCCACGCGAGGGTCTGGCTGCACCGGTCCAGAC
Organism: Chloroflexota bacterium; assembly: GCA_043818655.1. Lineage (GTDB taxonomy): Bacteria > Chloroflexota > Dehalococcoidia > Dehalococcoidales > JAZDNC01 > JBDRFO01. Next base: position 2,066 of record JBDRFO010000106.1, on the reverse strand, counting down.
CGATGGTCATATTGTCAAACATATCGACCACATCGGGGGCTTTTTCACGGAGATTTGTGTGGACACACAGCGGTAAGGGTTGATCCGGGTAGTTACACGCATCATCGACCGGCCGAAGACTGGGGTCATCTAATGCGGCGTTGATTTTGTCCCATAGTGCCGGGTCATGTTCCGGCTCTTCCAGAATGTACCAGTCGTACATGCCCATCAGTGGTGTTGGCGAGTAGTAGTAGCCAAAGACCGGCTGGTTTTTCTTCTGCGGGCCAGCCATTGCGGCGACCCAGGCTCCGGAAGAACCGGGCGTGATGATATTGTAGTACTCGCTTAGCCCGTAGGCCTCCAGCTTTATCTCGTTAATGTTCGTACAGCCCCAGCTGATCAGGCTGTTGATGAAAAGACCTTTGCTGGAATCCTCCGGGTCCTTGAAAAGTTCCCAGTGGTCTTTCATGTCGTAAACCGTCTTGATGTTGTACTGTTCGGCAACCCACTTGGGGATGCAGAAGAACTGCGGGCCACCCTCCAGGATGTAACCCATCTCCTCGTAGTAACCCTCGTCGATCATCCGGTTGTACCATTCGGGGACATTTTGCGGCCATTCCTCAATATCGACATCCACCTCACCCTTTTCGACAGCGGCAAAAAGTATCTCATTACTCATCATGATGCTCTCCGTCGGGTAGTCGTAACCTTTTTCAATGATAAACTGGGCAATGGCTATCTCAAGCCATTGTGATTCCCAGCCGCCCTCGTAGAATGTGATCACGGGTTTTTCCTTCTTCGCTGACGTGCATCCCGAAACCAGCGTGGCGATCAGAAACAATGCCATGAAAAGTCGCAGATATTTTGTCCACCAGTGCCATTTTGTACACATGAGCAGTACATCCCTCCTTTACCGTAAATTCATCTTTCCCTGAAGGGTCATCTCCTGACCTATGGAAAACATCTTCGTGTCCTTCTCTCAACTCTCTCTTTTATATCTCGCTCCCTAGTTTAAGATCATCCCGGCTTTATGTCGCCCTGGGCTTTGACTTTCGGGCTAACCCCTGGCTGATACGATCGAGAATCATGGCCAGAAAAACGATACCGATGCCGGCAATTAAACCCCTGCCCACTTCCAGCCGGGAGATTGCCCGGAAGATTTCCACCCCAAGTCCCCGGGCACCAATCATGGAGGCAACAACCACCATTCCCAGGGCCATCATCACGGTCTGGTTGAGACCAGCCAGAATTGTGGACAGAGCCATCGGAATCTGCAGCTTGATCAGGATTTGCCAGCGTGTCGAGCCGAATGACCTGGCTGCTTCAACCAGTTGCGTATCAACCTGCCGTATCCCCAGATTGGTCAGGCGGATGATTGGCGGAAGGGCATAGATACAGGTGGCAATAACCGCCGGTACCTTCCCCAGTCCGAACAGCATCACTGACGGGATGAGGTAGACAAAAATTGGCATGGTCTGCATGGCATCGAGCACCGGCCTCATGATAATATTAACAATATTGTTCAGGGCGGTGAGGATGCCAAGAGGTAGTCCCAATGCCACACATACCAGCGTTGACGTAAGCATGATGGCCAGTGTCTGACAGGCAAGATCAAGCAATCCCATGACCGTCATCAACCCGATGAAACACATGGATACGACGGCAAACTTTTTGCCGACCGTATACCAGGCAAGACATCCCATGATAATAATGATGACCCACCAAGGAAGCCACAGCAAATAATCTTCCATGGGACTCAGGATGCCCCGCAGGATCGCAATGTTAATAATGGCAAACACAGGGTCTCCTGTAACAATTACCCAATCTACCCCTTTATCAATCACCTTGATTAATTCCCATTTGATGTCCCATTTCTCCGGGTAATCGATAGCCAGACCATTTTCTTCTCCGGCCGGTACCGCGGCATACAGGGCAGCAACAATAATCATCAGGATCGCAAATACGGACAGGCTAACGATGAGCTTGCGAGTATTTGACCAACTCAGCATCTGCGTGTTTGCCCCCAACCCTTTGATAATTCTCAATCCCGCGATACTCCCCTGCTCCTAATCTCCGCACCTTCTTCG
>JBDRFO010000105.1:0-4034 GCA_043818655.1 Chloroflexota bacterium | reverse complement strand
GTGATTGTCTTATTATCCACCCGCCCTGTCTTCCTACCGGTAATAATCTCACCCAGAGTGGCGTACACGTCTTCGGCGCGGAAAAGTCCCTTTCTGATGGGAACATTTATCTCTCCTGCCCCGCTTGCCTGCTCCAGGTCGTCCACCACGACCGTTGCCTCATTCAGTATGGCTGGCTCAAGCTCTTCTTTCCCTTCGGCATCAGCGCCGATGGCATTGATATGTGTTCCGGGCTGAACCCACTCTTTTTTCAGGACCGGTTCCCGCGCCGGCGTCACCGTGCACACGATATCCGCGTCGGCTGCCTCCGCAATTCCGGAGCAGGCCTGCATGGGATAGCCGGGGAATGAGCTGATGAATCTTTGCATCGCACTTTCCTGAATGTCGTACAGCTTGACCATGGTGAGGTCAAAAAGCGCGGCGATGGCCTCAAACTGCGTGTAAGACTGTCTTCCGGCCCCGATGATGCCCAGGGTGTGCGCATCCTTTCGCGCCAGGTATTTGGCGGCAATGGCAGAGGCAGCGCCCGTACGGCAGGCAGTTATCTCGGTGGCATCCATCACCGCCAGGGGATAGCCCGTTGTCGGGTCGCTGTAGATCAGGGTCGCCATGACGGTGGGCAACCCCAGCCTGGGGTTTTTGGGGTGGACATTAACCCATTTCAGACCGGCGGCACCGGGGAGATACGCCGGCATTGCCCGGAAGTCACCGTCATCCAGGGTAAGGTATATCTTATGCGGCATTCTGGCGCGCATAAGGGCAAGGTCACGAAAAGCCTGCTCAACGGCTTCAATCACCTCTGCCATCCTGAGTAGGCCCTTAACATCACGGCAGGTAAGAAAAAGTGTGGACATATCACATTACTCCTTGAAAGTTATCCGGTTGTCCGGAAATCATCGCATAAATAGTTTTTAGTTACTTAACTGAATGTAATTTACGTTCAGCATCAGTACTTTTGAGATAGCTTGCAGTATCTTGAGATAGAACACATTGTCTGCTCGGATTCAGAAAAAGTTTCTGGATAGTTATGATAGATTGCTTCGTCGCTACCGCTCCTCAGAGTGACATTTATCAACTAAAACCAAACAAAACTTGTTAGTGAGTTGGACTGTTCAATGTGCCTTCAGCCGCACCTTGAGCCGGCAGGCGAATCCGCATCATGACGGGGATGGCTAAAGCGCATAAAGCGGCAAACGCGGTAAATGTCAGGCGGTAGCTGCCCTGCAGGTCATAAACCCAGCCGGCAATGAACGGGGCAAAAATCCCGGGGATGACGAAACCGATCATCATCAGTCCCCTGAGGGTAGCGAATGTCCTGGTGCCGAAGCAGTCTGCCTGCAAGGCGGGGAGCAGCGGGATGGTGGCACCAAAGCCGGGCCCGTAAAAGAAAAGGAAAGGGATAATCATCCATGATGCGCTGATATTGGCAAAGATGAAGACGCCGATACTTACCATGGCGGCGGCAATCGTCAGGATGCGTCTCTTGCCATAGATATCGGCCAGCCAGGAAAAGCCGAGCCGCCCCACCAGGCTGCTTGTGGTCATACCGGTGACGGCAAGAGCCGCGATATTCTCCGGAATCTGGACGCTGATCAGGGCGGGCATAATATGCACCATGATGGCGCTCTGGGCAAATCCCATGAATACGGTGTAGAGGATTAACAGCCAGAATGTGCTTGTGGCGATACACTCTTTAATCGTCGGCCCTTCCGGGACACCGGCGGTTGTCCCGCTGTGGCTATCCTCTCTGTGATTAGTGGCTGTCTGCGCAGTGTCTGACTGGGGAGCGGGGTCCGCTGCCTTCTCGCCGTCGGGGAGATAACCGTAAGGCTCCGGTCTGTGCCTGATCATCATCGCGATGGGAAAACCGATGGCGATGACAACCGGAGACAGGATCGCCAGGCTGTTGCGCCAACCATAGCTATGGATGAGAAGCACAAGGAAAGGCGTCATGGCACCGGAGACACCGTACCCGGCGGTAAGAACGCCCATGGCGAGCGAGCGGCGTTTTTTAAACCAGTTCATGACCACTGTTTGCTGGGCTAAGCCAAAGCCCGTGGTGTGAGCCAGTGCCATGAGAAGAAAAGCGCCGTAAAAAGAAAAGAGGGACGAGATACGGCTGAGCCAGAACAAGGCAATCCCCATGAGCACCACGCCGAGGATGATGCACCTGCGTGCCCCCAGACGGTCAATGAAGAACCCGATAATGGGCATCATCACACCGCCCTCGACACTCCTTAAGGAAAAGGCTAAAGAGGTCTCCGCCCGCGTCCAGTTCATCTCGGTTAGTATCGGATTAAAGAAGGCGGTAAAGCCGTAGCTGGCAATGCCTCCGGCCGTCATGAACATAAAACAAGATGTGAAGACCATCCACCAGCCATAGAAAATACCGCGGACTTTTGTGACGGCACTCATGCCTGAAACCTCCTGAGAGACAACCCGAGCGGATAAACATAAATTGTGGGTCAGTGCAATAAGAGACAATTTACAGAATATCCGGCCCAAAATATTCGTATGTTTACTCAAAAATCGTCCAGAAACTTATTGTGCTGAGACAAAGCGAGTTACATACTCTGCTTTGGATGATTGGTTTCTGGATAGGCTGTAAGGATTATAACACCGGAGTCTCCGGTCTCACAAGCTGGGCTTTGTGTGGTTTTGGTTGATAACATTTTTCATGTTTGCCGTGATAGGGGGGTGAAAAGAGAATTAATGATGTGTGTCTGCGGGTAAAGGAATTACGGCTGACGGTCAATATCAATGGGCTCCGGTATATTTTTGGCAGCAGGTTCCATAATCTTGCAGAACACAGTTACCATCTCCGGATCAAACTGTGTCCCGGAGCAGCGTCTCATTTCGTCAATGGCTTGTGCTGGGGATGATTGTTCGAAATAAGAACGCCCTGAGGTGATGGCTTCGTAGCTATCAGCGATTGCCAGAATGCGCGCCTCAAAGGGGATACTCTCACCCTTGAGACCGGAAGGGTATCCACTGCCGTCATAGTGTTCGTGGTGGTGCAGGATGGCGGGGAGACAGCTAATCAGGTCAGTTACGTGTCGTAGAATCTCCACCCCCTGTTTCGGATGGTTTTTAATGATTGCCCATTCTGCTTCGGTAGGTAAGCCACTTTTCAGGAGGATGGCGTCAGGAATACCCACCTTGCCGATATCATGGAGAAGACCGGCGGCACGAATTATCCCCACTTTTTTCTGGGGTAATCCCAGGGCTTCAGCCAGAGCGACGGCATATTCACTCACCTTTTTCGAGTGTCCGTAGGTATAGTGATCTTTGGCATCAACGGTTGCGGCGAGGGCATAGATGATATTGAGCACCTCCGAATTTTTTCCCAGGTCCGGTCCGGCAAAAGGTTTTTCTGATGTTTTAATCTGTGAAGACAGGTAGGTTTTATTTCGCCCCATTTCCTTGGACTGGTAGAGTGCTTCGTCGGCACGGGCGATGACATCTTCCTTCAACACGCCGTCAAGTGGCCAGGTTGAGACACCGAAACTTGCTGTGATGGGGATGACGCATGTGCGGCCTGATCTTATCGCTATTGCCTTACGAATACGCTCGGCTACCCTGAAGGCATCCTCAAGGCGCGTTTCCGGGAGGATGATGGTAAACTCCTCGCCGCCGTAGCGGAAAGCCATATCAATACTGCGGATGGAACCCTGGAGTATTTTCCCGATCATTTTCAAGGCTTCATCACCGGCGAGATGACCACAGGTGTCATTGTAAGACTTGAAGAGGTCTAAATCCATCATGATCAGGGAGAAGACAGCGCCAAAACGGGAGCTGCGCGCAATCTCTTGCTCAATATGCTCGTGAAAGCTGCGATGGTTGTACAAGCCTGTCAGCCAGTCGGTACTTGCCATCAGTGTTGCCTGAGTGTAGAGCTGGGCGTTCTCAATGATGATGCCAGCCTGACCAGCCATGCTGCGCACGAGTTCGATGTCGTCATGGGAGTAGGAAGCTTTGTGCTGCTTCTTCCCCAGGGCGAGGATACCGATCAGCTTCTCATGGCTGGCGATGGG
>JBDRFO010000104.1:0-2915 GCA_043818655.1 Chloroflexota bacterium | reverse complement strand
CGATAACGCTGGTATTGTCTAAATCGGGCACAAGCACCGGCTTCCGCTCCTTTGACAGTATCGACAACGCACCTGAGGAAAAGGCACGTGGTCTTACCATTGCTATCGCCCACATTGAGTATGAGACGGCAAAGCGGCACTATGCCCATATCGACTGTCCGGGGCATGCCGACTTTATCAAGAATATGATAACGGGTGCGGCGCAAATGGACGGAGCCATACTGGTGGTCAGTGCCCCAGACGGCCCGATGCCTCAGACCAGAGAGCACGTCCTGTTAGCACACCAGGTGCAGGTTCCTTATATGGTCGTTGCTCTGAACAAGGTGGACATGATGGACGACGAGGAGCTTCTGGAACTGGTGGAAGTGGAGGTAAGGGAACTCCCCAGTAAATATGACTTTCCCGGCGATAAGATACCGGTTATCCGCGTCAGCGCCCTTAAAGCACTGGAGTGCGGCTGTGGTAAGCCGGAGTGTCAGTGGTGCGGCTCAATTCTGAAGCTAATGGATGCCGTTGATGAATACATTCCCGTTCCGGAACGGCCCAAAGACCAGCCGTTCCTGATGCCGGTAGAAGACGTCTTCAGCATTAAGGGACGCGGCACGGTGCCCACGGGGAGAGTCGAGCGGGGTACTGTTAAAGCCGGCGACGAGATTGAGATAGTCGGTCTGCATCATGAGCCTCGCAAAACAGTTATTACCAGCCTGGAAATGTTTCACAAAACACTGGATTATGCCGAGGCGGGGGATGCCGTCGGCTGTCTGCTCAGGGGTGTGGAGCGGGAAGACGTGGAGCGGGGTCAGGTACTGGCTGCCCCCGGCATTATCAAACCCCACACTCATGCCGAAGCTAATATATACGTCTTGACCAAAGAAGAAGGGGGCAGGCATACACCTTTCTTCAACGGCTACAAGCCGCAGTTTTATATCAGAACCACGGATGTTACGGGTACTATCGAGTTGCCAGAGGGCATGGAGATGGTGATGCCCGGCGACAATGTAAACATGAAAGTCAAATTGATCTATCCGGTAGCCCTTGAGCCGGGTTTACGGTTTGCCATCCGCGAAGGAGGTAGGACGGTAGGCGCCGGCACTTTCACTAAAATCCTAGAGTAGATATGGCTAAGAAAGCAGAAGCAAGGAACATAATTTATCTCACCTGCACTGAGTGCAAGGAGAGAAACTATACGACCAGCAAAAACCGGAAAAATGACACGCAACGGTTAGAGCTAAAAAAATACTGTCCCCGTTGTCGTGTGCATACGTTGCATCGGGAGGTAAAGTAGCACCATGCTACCGGGACGCGGGGAGATTACTGAAAAATGACGCGTAACGTTGCCAGCGTGAAGCAGGGCCGCTCCAGGTTCAGATATTTTGGTGAGATTATCAGCGAATTAAAAAAGGTGGTCTGGCTCAGCAGAAGAGAGGTTGCGTACCTGACCGCACTGGTGCTGATAGTCACCATTATCTTCGCCATAATTTTAGGAACGGTGGACTTCGGGTTCAGCAACCTTATTGATGCCATCTTCATGGGTAAGTGAGAGGATGCGTTCCCGTTTTTTGGCTTCAAATATGTGCCCTTTGACGTTTCAAATGCGATATAATTATGGCAGTGAGGTCTTTTCTTGACAGAGGATAACTCTAAGCACTGGTATGTAATCCACACCTACTCAGGTTATGAAGAGCGGGTCAAGAAGAACTTGGAGCAGCGCATCAAGTTCATGGACTCTGGCAATGAAATTTTCCAGATAGTAATCCCCACCGAGGATGAGGTTGAGGTCAAGGGCGGGCGCCGGCGGACCGTGACCAAGAAAATACTGCCCGGCTATGTCCTGGTCCAGATGAAAATGACTGACCAGAGTTGGGATGTAGTCCGGCATACCCCAGGGGTAACTGGCTTTGTCGGCGGCGGGGGCAAGCCCACGCCCCTATCAGAGGAAGAGGCTAACGAGATATTGAAACAGATGGAGGCGGAAACCCCGAGGGTTAAGGTTGGTTTCCGCCAGGGGCAAAGCATACGGGTAATCGACGGGCCCTTTATTGATTTTGTTGGTATTGTGGACGAGATAAATGCGGGAAAGGGCAAGCTCAAGGTACTCTTATCTCTCTTCGGTCAGGAAACACCGGTGGAACTCGACTTTTTGCAGATAGAGAAACTCTGAGCCCTTTGAGGAGCGAATATGGCTAAAAAAGTTAAGGCAATAATTAAGTTACAGATTCCGGCGGGACAGGCAAATCCAGCACCTCCGGTGGGCCCGGCGCTGGGACAGCACGGTATTAATATCATGGGCTTCTGCAAGGAATATAATGAGCGTACTTCCTCTCAAGCCGGGTCTATTGTCCCCGTGGAAATCACCGTTTTTGAGGACAGGTCATTTACTTTCATCACCAAGACGCCGCCTACTACTGATTTATTAAAGAAAGCGTTAAGCGTGGAAAAGGGCAGCAGCACCACCGGCCATGAGTTTGCAGGCACCTTGTCCCGGCAAAAACTGCGGGAAATAGCCGAAGTCAAGGCCAGGGACCTGAACGCTAAAAGTGCTGAAGCTGCGGAAAGAATAATCGCGGGCACTGCCCGAAGTATGGGGATTAAGGTAGAATAAGATGGTGAAACAAGGTAGAAAACATAAAGAAGCTCTCGCCCTGGTGGACAGAGCACAAGCCTATGCTCCCGAGGAAGCTATCGAGCTGGCAAAAAAAGCAGCTCATGCCGGCTTTGACGAGACAGTAGAACTCCACCTGCGCATGGGCGTCGACCCCAGGAATGCCACTCAACAGGTACGGGGGGTGGCTCTGATGCCGCATGGACTGGGCAAGAAAGTGCGTGTTCTGGTTTTTGCCCAGGGGGAAGCAGAAAGAATTGCGGCCACAGCCGGTGCTGATTACGTGGGCGGTGACGACATTGTAAAGAAGATT
>JBDRFO010000103.1:0-4005 GCA_043818655.1 Chloroflexota bacterium | reverse complement strand
GTCTCCGACGCTCATATTATCCAGCAGGATAATTTCCGCACCTGCTTCCGATGCCTGAAGAGCCTCCTCAGGTGTCGTCACCTCAACCTCAATTTTAAAGCGGAACGGGGCTTCCCTTCTGGCTTTGGCAACCGCCTCTTTCAAATTCAAACCGCGGCTTGCGAGCATTGCCAGATGGTTGTCCTTAATCAGGATACCATCGCCCAGGTTTAAGCGGTGGTTATGCCCTCCTCCTGTTCTGACGGCATATTTCTCAAGCATTCTGAGACCCGGCAACGTCTTTCTGGTATCAAGTATCAGTACGGGAAGACCGCGAACCGTCTCAATAAAACGGGCTGTTTCCGATGCAATCCCGCTGAGGTGCTGCAAGAAATTGACGGCCAGCCGCTCCGCCCTCAGAATGCTTGAGAATTTGCCGCTCACCGTCGCCGGGATATCGCCACGCTTGATGACAGCACCGTCCCTGATCAGGATTTCCATCACGACTTCCGGATCAACCCTGTGAAAAATCCTCTGTGCGATTTCGATTCCGGCCAGAACACCATCTGCTTTAACCATAAAATAGGCTTTCCCCTGCCAGTCGGGGGCGATCAGGGTATCTGTCGTGACATCTCCTGAACCCAGGTCTTCAGCTAAAGCCCGGTTGATAAGCCCATCAATCTGCCCTTCAAGTAACTGCATCTTGCCTCCTGAACGTGATATGTCTCTCCCAAGATGTCCGGGATTCGGGGAAATCAGTGCGAAAATGAGCTCCACGACTCTCCTCGCGGCATAAAGCCGCCTCGGTCATGAGTCGGGCGCATGTCACCAGATTACTCAGTTCAAAAGACGCCCGGTCAAAAGGCACGGGTAATGCGGCTTGCCATGCGGCAAGGATGCCGGCTGCCTCTTCCAGACCATTCCGGGAACGAATGATACCCACTTTCTCCCACAGAAGAGACTGTAATCCAATCAGATTTAAAGGAGGAATTTCGGTCAACATCTCTCGCTCTTTGAGAAAACAGCAATCAGTGGTTGCGGTTGTCCCGGTTTTTGTCTCATCATTCAAATCAGTATGCTGGCTTCTCTTGATACTGCGCTTACCGAAGACAAGCGCTTCCAGGAGGGAGTTGGATGCCAGACGATTCGCCCCGTGGACACCGGTGCAGGCGACTTCGCCGACGGCAAAGATTCCCGGAATATTTGTTTCGCCCCAGCTGTTTACCTTAATACCGCCCATGAAATAATGAGCCGCCGGCGCCACCGGGATAAGCTCTCCCGTAATATCCAGACCATGGTCAAGGCAAAAACGGTAAATGCTCGGGAACCGAGAGGTAACCAGCGAGGCCGGTAAATGCGTGATATCGAGATAAACGAAATCATTGCCCGTTTTTTTCATCTCGGAAATAATACTGCGTGTTACTATGTCCCGTGGTGCCAGTTCTCCCTGCGGGGAATAGTCATGCATAAAGGCACGCCTGTTGACGTCGCGCAATATTCCCCCCTCTCCCCTGATCGCCTCGGAGATGAGAAAAGGAGGAATCCCCGGCAGGTGAAGCGCCGTGGGATGGAACTGGAAGAACTCCATATCGGTAAGTTCAATACCACTTCGAAAAGCCAGGGCGATCCCATCGGCAGTCGCCACATCAGGGTTGGTGGTATACCGGTAAAGATGACCGGCACCGCCGGTTGCCATAATCAGAAAGCGACATTTATATTCCCTGACGACAGCGCTCCGGCAGTCCAGAACCCTGATTCCTTCAAATTTGCCTCCTGTCAGCAGTATTTCCGTGGCAAGGTGGTGCTCCAGAACATTTATCCCTGCCTCGCGCGCACACCGGATCAGGGTAGCGGCAACACGCTCACCGGTCGCATCGCCGCCCGCGTGAAGGATGCGGGGAACGCTGTGCGCCGCTTCCATGCCCAGATCAATCCTCTTATCCACCATATCAAACGAGACACCAAAGTTGATCAGGTCGTCGATACGGTCTTTCGCTTCGTTCACCAGAATCCTGACGGCTTCAGGGTCGCAAAGACCGGCACCCGCAGACATCGTATCCTGAAAGTGGAGGTCAGGGGAATCATTCCCGCTTATCGCCATCGCAATTCCCCCCTGGGCATTTGCGGTGTTGCTGTCTTCAATACTGCTCTTGGTTAAAACGAGAACCGTCCCCAGTCCTTTTGCCAGCAGGGCAGTGTACAGCCCGGCAATACCGCTGCCGACAATGACGTAATCGTAATATCCGGAGACTTTTTTCTCGCCCATTACACGACCGTTAACATTCTGTCAAGCGCTTTTTTAGCCTTCAATCTTGTTTCTTCCGGAACTGTGACCAGGTTCTTTTTCGTTTTCATGGTCTCGATAACCGTCTCCAGGCGGGTGATCTTCATATGGGCACAAATGAGTCTGCTGGAAAGCAGGTAGAACTTTTTCTCCGGGTTCTCCTTGTGCAGTCGATAGAGCAGTCCCATCTCGGTTCCGACAAGAAAGGTGGTTGCCGGGTTTTCTTTTGCGTAGCGGGACATCTGCGAGGTACTTAAAACAACATCAGCCAGTGCAATGACCTCTTCCCGGCACTCAGGATGAACCATTACCTTCGCTTCAGGGTGATTTCGCCGGGCAAGCCTGACTTCGGCGGCGGTCAACCGGTCATGGGTAATGCAGAATCCGGGGTAAAGAATGATGTGTTTTTTTGTTCTGTTCGCAACGTATTGCCCCAAGTTCCGATCCGGAACAAAAATAATCTCATCATTGGGCATTGATTCAACAACTCTGACGGAATTAGCTGACGTACAGCAGATATCACTCATTGCCTTTATTGCTGCCGAGGTATTCACATAGGATACCACCGCTGCCTCAGGATATTTCTTCTTCCATTCCTTAAGGGTAGCTTCGTCAATCATGGCAGCCATCGGGCAACAGGCGGTTGCGGCAGAAAGCAGCACAGACGTGTGCGGATTGAGAATCGCCGCCGTCTCCGCCATAAAATCCACGCCGCAGAAAACAATCGTTTCCGCCTCAATCTCAGCACAACGCCGGGCTAACTCAAGGGAGTCCCCGACAAAATCAGCGATATCCTGCACTTCGGGGTGCTGGTAATTATGTGCGACGATTACAGCGTTAAGTTTTTGTTTCAGCCGCAAGACTTCCTCCCGAAGTACGATAAATTCAGCTTCGGGTCTCCTTCCCAATCCAGATTCATCATCTGAAACCATTTTTAGCCTTTTACCTCCTGATTTGATCGTCATCCTGCTGTCATGTCCACTTCATGGCAGGTTCTGGTGAGAAATACATTTTTCCTCTGTGACGAAATGATATAACCTTTTGGTCTCAACACGCAAGTCTGACAGCACTGTTATTTTAAATCAGGAGTTTGCACCACATCGATGACAGTGAACCTTGATAATAAGGTGGTGACTATGTAACAATGAATTCTACGTTATCCACAGGTATTAAATTACGTGACTATCCCCTGTCATTCAGTATGTGCGTGGTATAATGAGGCGTGCAAATACGTAATTTTTTTGAGAACTTTTACTCACCCCCGAAAATTTGGGGAAATTTGGTTAGCGGGTGGGTGGGTGCTATGATCTCCGCCATGATAACTACAGGATATGGTATTTTATTGCATTTAGCGTGGTGGGTTATTGGTGTAGTCATTTTGATTGCATTAGTTGTAGGTGCTTATTTAGGGGCATCATGGACGCAACGTATAGAATTCTACGAGAAAAGGGGGACATCTCCCCTTGTGTGGGACGATATATCCAACGCAAATGAAGTGTGGGCTATTTGGCATACGGCAACGGTCATCGGAACGAATGGTGAATTGGGGAAGAAAAACGCGGGCACACATATTAAGAAACTTGTATTACTATCCTCCCAGTCACCAAATTATTTGAAACTCCATGCAAGTCTAACTAGAGAAACCCAAAAGAGAGATTTGCAATCAGATATTGATTTGGCTCATAAACGACTAAAAGGTGAGGGCGTACAAGAAATCAGGCATCGTGATTATCCACTACTCC
>JBDRFO010000102.1:0-12796 GCA_043818655.1 Chloroflexota bacterium | reverse complement strand
GCCTGCGATTCCCACGGCTATACGAAAGATGAGTTCATGAATATGAGTATGAGGGAACTATCTTTAAGCCCCCCTGAGCTAGCAGAAGCCAGAAGAAATCAACTGGCAGAAAAGGGTGAGGCTACCTTTGAAGGGGTTCACCTCTGTAAAGACGGCTCAGTGATACCGGTGGAAAGACATTCAAATGTCATCAAGCTTGGCAACAAAAGGTATATCCTTACAGTTGCCCATGACACTACCGAGCGCAAGAAGACGGAAGAAGAAATTAAGCAAAGCCTCGCGAGACTGCAAAGGGCTATTGAGCAAGCTATCAACACAATGGCGCTTATCACCGAGTTAAGAGACCCGTACACCGCCGGACACCAGCACCGTGTGTCACAGCTCAGCCTGGCAATCGCTCAGGAGATGAACCTTCCCGATTACCAGGTTGAAGGTATCCGCATCGCATCGCTCGTCCACGACATCGGCAAGATGCATGTCCCCGCGGAGATTCTGAGCAAGCCCGGAAAGCTGACCGCACTGGAATTTGAGATGATCAAAGCCCACTGCCAGGTGGGGTATGACATCCTGAAGACAATAGATTTCCCCTGGCCCATCGCTCAGATAGTACTCCAGCACCATGAAAGAATTAACGGCTCCGGGTATCCGGCAGGATTAACCGGGGAAAAGGCCCTTCTTGAGGCAAAAATCATGGCGGTAGCGGATGTTGTTGAAGCCATGTCGTCGCACCGTCCCTATCGTCCTGCCCTCGGTGCAGACAAAGCGCTTGAGGAAATAGAAAAGAACAAGGGCATTCTCTATGACCCCGACGTGGTGGATACCTGTGTGCGCCTTTTCGCCGAAAAAGGGTTCAGGCTTGATTAACACCGGAGCATCCTGACAGCAGGATGCCGGATCATCTCCTGCCTTCCGGGCCATCGCAGCGATCAACAGCAGATGACTTCATCAGCCCTTTTGCTGGTTTTACGCAATACTGGCTGTTTGCCCATGAGATTGAGCTGGCAAAACCAGCTTAGAAGTCACCCGGCCGGGATAAAACCCATTTATGAGACGGCTTCTACCGGCATCCGCCCTGTCATTGCGAGCGTTAGCGAAGTAATCCGTAGAATCCTGATGTGCGGACGGATTGCTTCGGGCTTCGCCCACAGAGTGACCGCTAACCACAGTTGAGCAGCACACGGCTAAGCCAATACTTGGCTGGAAACAGACTGCCATGATACAATAGGTGAGTCTGGAATGCCGGATAAGTTGTATTCATGCTTACGTGAGAAACCTGCCATTCCAGACGAACAGGAATAAAAGAACCGGTTACCTGTTCGACAAAAGGACAGGATTCCGGGAAAATAATCTCTGCGAAAGGTAATAAAGTAATGACAATATCCAAGAGAATTGTCCTGCATTTTCCCAAAAGGCTGGTAGACCGCCCCATCGTCAGCCGGCTGGTCAAGGATTATAATCTTGACTTTAATATTCTCAAGGCATCCGTGACGCAACAAGAAGAAGGATTGATGATCATCGAACTCTCCGGGGCAACGGAAGACTATGACCGGGGTATTCAGTATCTCCAGGACACCGGCGTCAGGATTCAATCCCTGGGGCATGATATTATCCGCAATGAGGAGAGGTGCACCAACTGCGGTGTCTGTGTTGCTGTTTGCCCGGCAGGGGCATTCGAGCTTGAGTCCGTGACAAGAAATGTAACCTTTCTTAACGAGAAATGCATCGCCTGTGAACTATGCCTCAAGGCCTGCCCGCCAAGAGCGATGGAGTTACACTTATAGACAATGTATGAGCCAAGGACATACCAGCACTGGGTTAAGCGAAAAGACCTTATCTCTTTCCATGTCGCCGTCAAAGAGACGGATCTGCTTGTTTCCGCCCTCCATAATCTGAAAAGCAAGACCGAAGGGCTGGTAACCAAATACCGGGGAAAACTGGAGACATACATCGGGGAGCATCCGCCTTTCCTGCGTTCCCTCGCTCCTGTTGCGGTGGGGGCTGATGCTCCGGATATCGTCCGTGCGATGGCTGAAGCCGCCGCAAAAGTGGGGGTTGGCCCGATGGCTGCGGTCGCCGGCGCCATTGCCGGGTTTGTTGGCCGTGAGCTAAGCCAGTTCTCACCGGAAATAATTATCGAGAACGGGGGGGACATCTACCTCAGGAGCCTGAAGCCAAGACTCGTCGGTATTTATGCCGGTAAATCCCCGCTAACGGGTAAGGTTGGGCTGGAAATTAATGCCGGAGATACACCCCTCGGCATCAGCACGTCATCGGGCACGGTAGGTCATTCCCTGAGCCTAGGCAGGGCAGATGCCGTTACGGTGCTATCACCTTCCGCCGCACTGGCTGATGCCGCAGCGACCGCCATCGGCAACATGATTAAAGAACCCGATGATATTCCGGACGGCATCGAATTTGCCCGGAATATCATCGGGATATCGGGCGTGCTGATCATCATTGATGAAAAAATCGGCCTCTGGGGTAAAGTCAGACTGATGCGGACGGCGGTAAGCGAAACAACATAAAGCTATTCGACAAAAATGCCTTTTTCACGAAGAGATGAGACAGCAAGATGAGAAACCACCCGGAAACCCGTTATCCTGCGATACGGCACATTACCTGCTCATACTCAGAAAGACAGTTTCCCGGCAGCTTATAAAAAATAAAAGCCGATGGATAAGGAAAGACGTCTTAAGAGGGGGTAAAGAGAAATGGCAGAATTTACCTACGCGGTTCTTCTGGTAACCACGCCCACCTTTGATGAAGCCAGTCTCATTGCCGGGGTTTTGCTGGAACAGCGCAAGACAGCCTGCGTGAACACAATCAAGGGGGTCAGTTCTCACTTCTGGTTTGGGAACAAGATCAACGCCACCAAGGAAAGCCTTTTAATTGTGAAGACCAGAGTCGGGCTGCTTGATGAGGTAATCCGGGTGATCAAAGAGTTTCACAGCTATGAAGTCCCGGAGATAATTGCCTTACCCGTTATCGGGGGGAATGATGACTATCTAGAGTGGATCGACAGAGAAGTAGAACATAAGATTATTTAACGCATTGTATCTCACGAGCGGGATAAAAATCATTTGCGATGCAGCTTCTGCAAGTTAAAACAGGGGGGTAAGAAAATGCTCACAGAAAAAGAACTGGAAAGATACGACAGGCAGATTATCATGCCGGGGTTTGGCCGTGAAGGGCAGGAGAAACTGAAGAAAGCCAGGGCATTTATTGCCGGCGTAGGCGGGCTGGGCAGTCCGCTTGCCATTTATCTTGCCGCAGCCGGGGTTGGTATGATCCGGATTGTTGACCAGGATATTGTTTCTCTGAGCAATCTCAACAGGCAGGTTCTCCACTGGCAGGAGGATATTGACCGGCCCAAAATCGCCTCGGCGCAGGAAAAGCTGGGCAGACTGAACCCTGATATCAAGATAGAAGCCATCAGGGAAACAATCACGGAAAACAATGTACATCAGTTTGCCGATGATTGCGACCTGATTGTTGATGCCATGGACAATATGGAGGCCCGCTATCTCCTGACTAAAACTGCCCTGAAACTCAAGATACCGTTCTTTCACGGGGCAGTCTGGGGTTTTGAGGGGAGAGCCATGACCGTCATCCCCGGCGAATCAGCCTGTCTGGGCTGTCTCTACCGGGGCATGACACGGAAGGAGAAATTCCCGGTAATCGGCGCTGTGCCAGCGGTCATCGCTTGCATTCAGGCAACCGAGGTCATAAAATACATCGTTGGTATTGGTGATTTGCTCACCAATCGACTTTTAACCTACGACGGGCTTTCCATGAAGTTCATGGAGTTTGGGGTCAGGAGAAATCCTGAATGCAGATTCTGCGGAGATACCCAAAATCAAGGAGTTTAAAAGATGAGTGTTAACATCAAAATACCAGTCATGTTTCAAAATGAGACCAAAGGCGTAAAACTGGTTGAGGTTAACGGCAGCACCGTTGGCGAATGCCTTACCGAACTGATAAAGCTGCATCCGCCTGTTGAAAAAGTGCTTTTTGACAGTCACGCCCAGCTGACAGAGTGGCTGGTGATTATTGTCAACGGGGAGGCTCTCCCTGAAGACAACCGACTTGCCGTACCGGTCAAGGATGGTGATGAAATCTATCCCATGATGATGCTGGGCGGCGGGTAACGCGCGTTACTGATCGTATATCACGCTAAGCTTGAGACCCGACAGGGAGGGGGTATCCCCCTCCCTCGTGAATATGTTTCTTTTTCGCCCGCGCATCACATCTGCCGGCTATTTCCCCGTGCCTTCAGCCATTTTTGTTTCTGGCTGATTCTCACCTCTTCACTGGTTGGCTGATAGTCATGTATGAAGCTGTCTCGGAACGAAGGGAAGCTCCCTTCCAGAATCGCCTCCCGAATGTTTTGCATCAGCCGGCGCATAAAGGCAAGGTTATGGATGGTCGCCAGCCGGTATGCCAGAAGCTCTTCGGCTTTAAACAGGTGATGCAGGTAGGCAGCCGAGAAACTGCGGCAGGTATCACATTCGCACTGCGAATCAATGGGTTCTGCCATCTCACGGTAGACGGCGTTCCTGATATTGCGCCTGCCCTGCCAGGTAAAGAGCGCTCCGTTCCGCGCCACACGTGTGGGCAGGGCACAGTCAAAGAGGTCAATCCCCCTGGCAACCCCCTCAACAAGGTCTTCAGGAGAACCCACCCCCATAAGATAGCGTGCCTTTCCTTCGGGTAAAAAGGCGACCGTTTCCGCAACTGTCTTCCAGGTTTGTTCCTTTGGTTCACCCAGGCTGAGACCGCCAATGGCGTAGCCGGCAAAGTCCATTGTCGCCAGATACGTCGCCGACCTGCGGCGCAGCTCCGGGAAAAGCCCTCCCTGCACAATACCGTAGAGGGCCTGGTCCTGCCTTTTGTGCGCCTGAAGACATCTTTCCGCCCACTCATGTGTCCGCTGCATCGCCCGCGCCACCTTTTCGTACTCATGCTCAACCGCAGGGCATTCATCCAGTGCCATGATGACATCAGCGCCAATCGCTTCCTGGTACTCAATCGCCAGCTCCGGGGTAAGAACATGCCGGCTGCCATCAATATGGGAGCGGAAGGTAACCCCGTGGTCGTCGATTTGCCGCAGGGGAGAAAGACTGAAGACCTGGTAGCCACCGCTGTCGGTGAGGATCGCCCCATCCCAACCCATAAATTTATGTAAACCACCCATTTTTTTCAAAACATCAATGCCGGGTCTCAGGTAAAGATGATAGGTGTTGGACAGAATCATCTTGAACCCAAGCTTTTTCACGTCATCTGAAGTAAGCGTCTTGACGGTTGCCTGTGTCCCCACCGGCATAAAGACCGGTGTTTCGATTGTCCCGTGCGGTGTCAGAAGTTCACCCGCCCGCGCCGGGATTCCGGGTGAGGTTTGCAAAAGACGGAAGTTATTTTTCATATGTTTTGATTTGCTCTGTCATTGCGAGCGAAGCGAAGCGATCCGTGAACCAGACACAAAGTATCGGTTGAGATTGCTTCGGGCTTTACCCTCGCAATGACATTTTATACTTTTTTATAAGCTATCCAGAAACCGTATTATTACACATGGGTATGTCATATGCTCTGTCTCACAGTACTGAGTTTTCCGGATGATTTCTAGTGCTTCTCTGACTCGCGCACTTCATCCAGATAGCTTTGCAGAAGGACGGCGGCGGCAATGGCATCATCCCTTTTCTTGCGCGGGGATTTTTTCGTTCTTGCTTCCCGCATCAGCCTTTGTGCCGTGACCGTCGTCAGGCGCTCATCCCGGAACTCCACGGGCACATCTACCAAACCCTGCAGCTTCCCGGTAAATTTTTTTACCTTGGCTGCCTGCGCTCCGAGAGCGCCGCTTAAAGAGCGCGGCAACCCGACAATCACCCTGCCGACATCCTTTTCCGTGATGATACGGGAGATACCCTCGATATCTTTTGTCTCATCAATACGCTCCATAATGATAAACGGGCTGGCAAGGATGCCTTCAGGGTCGCTCATAGCGACACCGATCCGCATATCCCCGATATCAAGAGCAAGAAAGCGTTTCAAATCCCTCTGTTTATTGTCCAGTGACGCGACTCCCTTCGTCTCCTTTTCCCTATCTCAATAGAGAGTTTCCGGACGACTTCCATTTGTATCGTTCTATTCTGGTTAAAAACTGAATTGTCATGGTGAGAAGCGAAGCGATGAAACATTACCAAACATCTACGCTGTCATTGCGGGGCGTGGTAGCAACCGGGCAATCTCTCGCCCCGTTAAGATTGGGATTGCTTCGCTTATGCTCGCAATGACGGTGCGCCGGATTCCCTCATTTCTGATGGCGTCTCATGTCTCACCATCGGAAAATACCGACACATCACGTTTCTACTTATTTGCTTTTATCAGCTCTTTTACCAGTTTGATGGCTTCATCCAGTTTGCTACTGTCCCTGCCGCCGGCCTGAGCCATGCCGGGTCTGCCACCACCCCCACCGCCGGTAACCTGAGCCACTTTCTTGATAATCTCACCGGCATGATAGCCTCTGACGACAAGGTCAGGGGTGACCACGGCAAGGAAGGCAGGCTTGTCTTCCGGCACTGTTCCCAGAACGATGACAGCACTCTTTAGCTCATCCTTAAGAAAGTCGCTCATCTCCCGCAGCACCTCAAGGCGTGAAGGCGGCACAACCTCTGCGAGAACATTTACCCCGTTAACCACCGCCACCCTGCTCAGGAAGGATACCGCAAGCCTTCGGGAAAGCTCTTTTTCCAGCGCCTGTCTCTGCCGGTGCTCTTTATCCAGTTCTGAGACGATGCTTTCAATTTTCTCAAAGACATCAGAGGTGGAAACCCCGACTTTACCGGCTACACTCTCAAGAGTAGTAAGCTGCTTCTCAACAAACTCCTCAGCCCCCCTGCCCGTCACCGCCTCAATGCGGCGCAATCCGGAACCGATACTGCTTTCCGAAACAATCCGAAAGAACCCGATCTCCCCGGTCGCCAATACGTGAGTCCCACCGCACAGCTCGGTACTCAAGTTCGGTTCACCCACTCTGATAACACGCACCGTGTTTCCGTACTTTTCGTTAAAAAGGGCAATCGCCCCGCTCTCAATCGCCTTCCTGTAGGGCATCTCCTCCCCGGTTACCCGCAGGTTCCGGCGGATATCATCATTAACGATGTGCTGTATCTCGCCCAGCTCTTCTGCCGTCAAAGCCTTAAGGTGGGAGAAATCAAACCTGAGCCGATCCCGCGCCACGAGGGAACCCCTCTGCTGGGCATGCTCACCGAGCACCCGGTGCAGGGCACTGTGAAGGAGGTGAGTCGCTGTATGGTTGCGGGCAATATCGCTCCGGCTTTCACAATCAACCAGCGCCGTTACCTCATCACCCGTCGCCAGGCTGCCCTTTACCAGACGGCCCTCGTGAAGAATAACCTCAGGGAGCAGGTGAGCGGTGTTGGTCACTAAGAACTCGCCCCCGGGGGCAACGATTTTGCCGATATCACCCACCTGTCCCCCCATCTCTCCGTAGAACGGAGTAACATCAAGAATGATGCCCGCCTCCTGACCTTCACGCAGGGCGTCTACCGGCTGATGGTCAACCAAGAGCCTCAAGACCTTTGCCTGACACGCAATGGTTTCGTAGCCTTTAAATTCAACCTTTGTCTCCGCAGTGACTGCCTTCTCCACAGCACCGGCAGTCACATCAAACCTGCTGGCGGCACGCGCTCTTTCTCTCTGTTTCGCCATCTCCCGCTCAAAGCCCTTGATATCCACACTGAAGCCGCGTTCGGCTGCTATCTCGCTTGTCATCTCCACAGGGAAACCATAGGTATCATAGAGCTTGAACAGACCTTCCCCCGGTATCTCCCTCTCGCCTTTAGAAGTGAGCATCTCCATCATTCCGTCCAGAAGCTCTAGCCCCGTGCCCAGGGTACGACGGAACCGCTTTTCTTCGTCTTCAATTACCTGTAGGATAAAATCCTTTCTTTCGACGATCTCCGGATAGGCATGTCCCATCTTCTGGATGGTGGTTGCAGTCACCCCGGTGAGAAACGACCGGTCAATATCAAGCCTCCTGCCAAAGAGCGAGCCGCGTCTTAAGAGCCTTCTTAAGACATAGCCCCGTCCCTCGTTGGAGGGCATGACACCATCGGCAATCAGGAAGGTAATCGCACGCCCGTGCTCGGCAATGATGCGCATGGTATTATCCACCGATTCATCCTCACCAAAATTCCGTCCTGCCATTGATGAGACGGTGGCGATAAGCGGCGCAAAGATGTCGGTTTCGTAGACGGAATGTTTCCCCTGCATGATTGTGGTTATTCTCTCAAGACCCATGCCCGTGTCAATGTTGGGACGAGGGAGCGGCGTACGATTCCCGGCTGTATCCTGGTTGTACTGGGTAAAGACCAGGTTCCATATCTCGGAGAAACGCCCGCAGCTGCAACCCAGCTGGCATGAAGGCTGCCGGCAACCGACATCGGGGCCAAAATCATAATGTATCTCACTGCAAGGCCCGCAGGGTCCCGAACTGCCCGCCGGCCCCCAGAAATTATCCTTCTCCCCGAACCTGACAATCCTGTCATCGGGAACGCCGAGTCCCCGCCAGATGCCTGCCGCCTCATCATCATCCAGGAAGACCGTAATCCAGAGACGCTCTCTGGGCAGGACAAGTCGTTCGGTGACAAACTCCCATGCCCAGTTAATGGCTTCCTCTTTAAAGTAGTCCCCGATGCTGAAGTTGCCCAGCATTTCGAACAAAGTGAGGTGATTGGCATCCCCCACGGATTCAATATCCGTGGTGCGGAAGCATTTCTGACACGAAGCCAGGCAGCGGGCGGGGGGTTCCATCTCCCCCATAAAATATGGCTTAAACTGCACCATGCCGGCGGTAGTGAGGAGAAGAGTGGGATCACCCTCCGGGATTAATGACGAACTGGGGATAATGAGGTGCCCCTTCTCCGTAAAAAAATCCAGGTACGCCTTGCGAATTTCATCACCAGTCAAGACAAAACTCCTTATCTTCCATGCTTGGTATTAAGAAACGATAGCAAGCCATTTTAGTCTACAGCTTGCATCACTGTCAATTTACCAGAAAGGCCGGTATCGTTCTGTTTTAGTTGAAACTGAATTATCCTTATGAGAGGCAAAATACGAAGCAAACCCAAACACTCGCTCTGTCATTGCGAGGGCGAAGCCCGAAGCAATCCGTCCCGCACACCCGGATTTTACGGATTGCTTCTCTAATAAGATATCATACGAGTTTGAAAATGAGAGAAATATGGCCTTTTTCACAGGGGCTATTATCGCCTGTTTCCGTCAGGGTTACTTCAGGGGCTGTCTTTCGGGCAGAATCTTGTACAGGTAGTCTCTCAGCTCGTTTTTGATCTCAGGGTGCTTCAGGGCAAAAGCAATTGTTGCCTTCAGCCAGCCAAGGGGATTACCGGTATCATAGCGCACACCCTCAAACTCACAGGCATATACCCTGTTTTTCGTGCAGAGCAGTTGCAGGGCATCGGTTAGCTGTATCTCGTGTCCCTTTCCCGGCGGCGTCGCCTCAAGGGCAGCAAAAATATCAGGGGTCAGGATGTACCGCCCAACAATACCCAGATCAGATGGGGCATCCCTGGAATCTGGTTTCTCAACCAGACCGGCAACCTGGTAAATGTTCGTCCTGCTGGTACTAAAAGGAACCGTCTTCGGAGAGATAATGCCGTACTTAACCGTATCCTCGTACCGAACACGTTCCACCGCAACCACACTGGTCTGATACTGCTCATACACATCCATCATCTGCTTCAGGGGAGGCACCTGGCTATCAATAATATCATCCGGGAGCAAGACGGCAAAAGGCTCGTTCCCCACAACGTCTTTGGCCATGAGCACAGCATGTCCAAGACCAAGCTGCTCTTTTTGCCTGATGTAGCAGATATTTACCAGATTGGACAGTCTGCGCATCTCGGAGAGCTGTTCGAACTGACCCTTGCTCTCCAGAAAGTTCTCCAGCTCATGGGAACGGTCAAAGTAGTCCTCGATCGCCCGTTTCCCCATCGCCGTAATCACAATAATCTGGTCAATACCCGAACTGATTGCCTCTTCAACCGAAAATTGAATGAGCGGCTTGTTGATTAAGGGTAACATTTCCTTGGGTAAAGACCTGGTAATCGGCAGAAACCTGGTTCCCCAACCTGCTGCGGTAATCACAACCTTACGCACTTTCATCTTCCCCTCCTCACTGATAACTATTTTTGACCTGCAGCAAAAGCGGCAGCCCCCAGCACCCCGTTTTCGTCACCCAGCAGAGCCGGCACGACACGTACCGCCGCAGCGGCAACCCGAAAGGCACGCTCGTGCAGCTCACGCCGCGCCGGGGCAAGCAGGAGATCCCCCATCTTTGATACACCGCCGCCTACAACAATCATCTCCGGATTAAAGATATTCACAATATTTGCCATACCTACCCCAAGGTACTTTGCTGTCTTTAATATCACATCAAGGGCAACACGGTCACCGCACCCTGCCGCTCTTGATACTGTCTCCGCGGTAATCTCCGCCAGATTTCCCCCGACCATTTCACTGGTTATAGACCTGTCGCCACACTGAACCCGTCTTACCATCTCCCGCGCCATCGCACTGCCTGAGGCAAGAGCCTCCCAGCAGCCAGTACTACCGCAACTGCAGGGCGGGCCGCACATATCAATGGTCATGTGTCCAAGCTCACCAGCGCTGCCCTTTTCTCCAAAGTAAAGCTTATCGTTAATAATGATACCTCCGCCAATGCCGGTACTCACCGTCAGGTAGATGAGATTCTTCACGCCCCGGCCGGCACCATAGCGGTGTTCCCCCAGCGCCGCTGCCTTGGCGTCATTGATTAAGAAGGTATCCGTTTTGAATCTTTCCCGGATGATGTCCCGCAGAGGGACATCAGACCAGCCGGGCAGATTCGGCGATGCGGTAATGACTCCCCTCTCCATGTCTATCGGCCCTGCCGCCGCCACGCTGACGCCACCAAGCTGTGATAAGGGAATATTACCGCACGCCAGAACGCCTTCGATAGCGACAAACATGCGGCTGATTACCGCCTCTACCCCTTCTTCCGCCCGGGTCAAACACCGCTCCCTGACCAGAACCTGTCCATCACCGGAAACAATCGCCGCAAGAATTTTCGTCCCCCCGAGGTCGATCGCCAGAACAGGTAACACCGATTCCTTCATATCCATCAAGAGAGCCTCTTCCCATACCGGACTTTTCCGAAAAACCAGTATCGTCTCCGTAACTTTTTTTATTATAACACACAAATATTTCCGGCTACAGATTAAGCGCAATTTTCAGATCTAGAGACCCCAAATGCGACTCAAAACAACCGCAGCCGAAAACCTTCTGCCGACAAGGCTTACTTCCTGCCTCTGTGTTGTGGTAAAATCATCCGAAGGCTGATTTCCAAAGCTGGACGTATTCCTGCCCGGTTACGCTACACCGGGTCTCTTTATGACTTACAATTAGAGAGAGGAGTATCAATGGAAGCAGTTATTCTTGTCGGCGGCAAGGGAACAAGATTACTACCCCTCACATGCAATACCCCCAAGCCCATGGTTCCCGTGCTGAACAAACCATTTATGGATTATGTTATCCAGCATCTTGCGGAACATGGTGTCAGAGACGTAATCATGGCAATGGGGCACCTGCCCCAGTCGATTAAAAACCACTTCGGTGACGGAACTAATTTTAACTGTCACATTGCCTATGCCCTGGAGAATACCCCCATGGATACGGCGGGTGCGGTAAAAAATGCGGAAAGATACCTTTCAAAGAAGGCGTTTCTGGTGCTTAACGGAGATATTTTTACCGACCTTGATTTTACCGACATGGTGCGCTTTCACCGGGAAAAGAAGGCAAAGGTAACCATCGCCCTGACCCCGGTGGAGGACCCAACCGCCTACGGGCTGATTGAAACAGACAGCCGGGGACGGATAACACGCTTCCTGGAGAAGCCCCGCCCCGACCAGATAACCACAAACATGATTAACGCCGGTACCTATGTGCTTGAGCCGGAGGTGCTGGATGATATTCCGCGGGATACCCGTTTCAGCTTCGAGCGAAAGCTGTTCCCGATGCTGCTGGAGCGCGGAGAGCCTGTTTACGCCTATGCCTCTGATGCCTACTGGATGGACATCGGGACGCCGGAAAGATACCTTCAGATTCACCGGGACCTGCTCGCCGGGAAAAGCAAGCTGCATACTGTTGCCGCAGGGTCATCCCTGAACATCGGCGAGGGGTGCCGCATCCACAAGACAGCAAAGATAACAGGTTCAGTTGTGATCGGACGCAACTCCGCGGTGGGCGCCAATGTCACGATAAAAGGACCTGCCGTCATCGGCGAAGAATGTGTGGTCGGGGAGGATAGTACGATCGAAGAATCGGTTATCTGGCAGAAGAGTCGGATTGGCGCCGGTGCTATGCTGAAAAAATCCTTTGTCGCCGATAACTGCACCATTGCACAGGGAAGCACCATTGAAGAAACCATCATGGGCGACCACGTGAGCGTCGGGTGTGACCTGGCGCTGGGAGCCGGCAGCAAAATCTGGCCCGGGACGGTAGCCGAAGCACCAAAATAACTATGTCAGCTAATATCTACAAGCGCAATGTGTAATTATTTTTTTATTATGAGATATAATACAACCTGAGAAATGAAGAAATCTATCGCACCGTCATTACGAGCGTCAGCGAAGCAAACCGTGAAGTCCGGGTAACTAGACGGATTGCATCGCTGACGCTCCACAGAGTGACAAAACAACTTATAGTCCCCATTTGTAGA
>JBDRFO010000101.1:0-16271 GCA_043818655.1 Chloroflexota bacterium | reverse complement strand
AACCAGGCTTTTATGGCGGTCGGTGATGCCAAGTCAATCTCCCTCCCTGACCCACCCTGTCTGCGTGGCATTGATACACGGATACGTCACGGCAGCCTCCATTTTATTGTCTATTTCCGCTCTTGGGACCTGTGGGCGGGTTTCCCTTCCAACCTGGCTGCCATCCAGCTTCTCAAGGAGTACATGGCTTCCGAGATTGGGGTGGAGGACGGGGAAATCATTGCCATGAGCAAAGGGCTGCACCTCTATGACTATTCCTGGGAGCTGGCAAAAACCGTGGTCGGGAGAAACGGGTAGCCCGGACGGCGCGAAAAGGGACTCGTTCAAACAATGACACCAGCTAAATTTAGAGCGTTGCCGTAGACATAAATAACTGATACCTTGATTGCGTAAAACGGCGGGAAGATATTACCCCCTGATGCTGACATGAAGATAAAGGTCACCATGCTGGTTCTTCCGGGAATTGCCCATTCCCCTGAGGCGGATTTTGGTATTTCCCGTCGTTCCGGCTGGTACTTTTACTTTTAGTCCCCTTATTCTACCGTCTCTGGCAACCTGAACGATCTTCTCACAGCCCTCTGCTGCCTCGGATGGGGATAGCTCAAGCTCCATGTGCCGGTCAAGGTCTCTTTCTTTTGCGGGAGCAAAAGCAGCGCCAAAAAGCTGGCGCAGAACGAAACGGAAGAGTCCGATCGCGATACCGGAAAAGAACCTTTCGATCAGCCCGGGTTTACGAGGGGTAACATTGCTCCTGTTATCAGTGCCGTCATCAAACCGCGCATACGGAGTGCCGGGAAAAAAGGTAAAGACCTGGAACCTGATGCCCCTGCTGTTAAAAAAAGTGCGGTTGCGGAAGTCTTCATCAAACCTGAGACCCGCCTCGCTGAAGATGCGGTTCATCTCGGCAAAGGATGCCGGGTTGGCGAAGATGCTGCTGAAGATGTCCTGCGGGGAATACTGGAAGCCAGGACTGCCCGCAGAGTAGCCGGCCTGCGCGAACGGATTCCGGCGGACAGCATCATACTGCTGCCTTTTTACCCTGTCGCCAAGCACGCCGTAGGCTTCATTGATGTCCTTGAACTTCTCTTCTGCCTGTTTCTCGTTACCGGGATTTTTATCGGGATGGTGTTTGAAAGCCAGCCTGCGGAACGCCTTTTTGATTTCTTCTTCGCTGGCGTTCTCCCCGATACCGAGAATCCCGTAGTAGTCTTTCATCGAAATATCTTGTCTTTCACCTAAAGTCTCATATTATTATAGAATATAAGCATATTATATCACCATATGATCATTATCGTGAACGTAGCTTTAGTTCCGGTAGCGCCCTGTTCTGATTGAAACCGAATTGCCATTGTGAAAAGTGATGCAACATTGACAAATATCCGCTCTGTCATGGCGAGAAGCGGCAGCGACGAAGCAATCTGTCCCCCCTGACCGGATTTTGCGGATTGCTTCGGGCTTTTGCCTTAGAGCGATACCAACCAGATCAGAATGATACCGTCTCATCTTCAGAAAAACAGTTTCCGGGTAGCTTGTGATTACGGGGCTGAGTTGAGAGTAAAAATTAACTTCTCACGACCTTGCGATTGGGATATTAAATGTGGAAGCATAAAAATGCGGATGAAATTACGTAAGATAACAGCCATCGTACTGACCTGTCTTGTGGTTATGTCGTCCCCGGGTTGCGAATCGCAGGAAAAACCAGCGCGCAGCCTCGGGCAAATCCTGAGTCCCTATCGCTTCAATCTTGCCCTCTGGGAGATGCGCACCGCTGGGGATGAGTTAGAAAAGCTCATTTCGGCACAGGATGACGTCAAGGGCGATGAAATCAGCCAGGTTGAGGAATACTTTGCCACTATATCAAGAATAAAAAACCTGAAATTAATCATGCAGGTGATGAAAGCAGACTACTCTCAGAGAGATGCGGCTTTGCTGCAGGATGAGCTGGAGAGGTTGCATGCGCGCGGGGCGGATCTGGAGAGCCAGGTTGAGCAGGTGATGGAGAGACAGATAAGGGATGCGCTGTCGGAGCAGGGTATTTATCACCCCCTGGACGGTTGGTTGAAGCTGAAAACCGGCTTCCCGCCGGTGAATTTTATCCTGGCGGAGCCGCCTCATATCCTGGTAATTTCACCCCGTGAAAAAATAGAAACCCTGAAGACAGTGATGCTCAGGGCATCAATGAGCCGGGAAGAGATGGAATCCCTTGAGTATGAGGTGGACGGACTGGGGTTTTCCTCCCTGGTGGTGAGAATCGGAGGTATTGCGACATACCCCGCTTTTGTGAGTAACAACAGCGATTTGCGCACGACCATTGATACCGCCTGCGAGGAGTGGTGGCACCAATATCTGATGTTTAAGCCACTGGGGTTCCGCTATCTCCTCCATCTGGCAGGTATCCTGCCGGACTATGAGATTGCCACCATGAACGAGACCGCCGCCGGGATGCTCGGTCAAGAGATCGGGGCAATCGTCTTTGCAAATTACGAGGCAAAAAATACGGACACCTCTTTCCCGGAGCCACAGGTAGCATCAGACTTTGATTTCAATATGGAAATGAGGGAGATCAGAAAAGCGGTTGATGGCTATCTGGCGGAGGGAAAAACCGGTGAGGCTGAGACATTTATGGAACAAAAACGGCAGCATTTGGCTGCTCACGGCTACTATATCAGAAAGCTGAACCAGGCTTACTTCGCCTTTTACGGTTGCTATGCCGATTCCCCAACATCCGTTGATCCGATCGGGGTTGAACTGAGGGAATTGAGAGACAGGAGTGACTCCATCAGAGACTTTCTGGATGCGGTTTCGGTGATGACAGGACGGGAGGAACTAAGTGAGAGTTTACGCTGATATCCGGTTTGTTTCCCCTCAAAAAATGATGCGAAAGCAAATTGTAAATGTTATTTGGAGGTGTTATACTCTTGGGATGTCGACAGAGGGGGGTAATAGCTCTGTGAAAAGAGGCGACGGTCGTGCTTTCAATGAGATAAGACCGGTGAAAATAGTGACCGGTTATCAGGGCTTTGCCGAAGGCTCGGCGCTGATTGAGATGGGCAATACCCGTGTGCTGTCCTCGGTGAGCGTCGAGAACAGGGTGCCGCCTTTCATCAGGGGAGGGGGGCAGCGGCTGGATTACCGCGGAATATGCCATGCTGCCTCGTGCCACCATCACACGCACACCGAGAGATGCCATGGTTGGTCATGTTGCCGGGAGAAGCCAGGAAATACAGCGTCTGATCGGGCGCTCCCTCAGGGCGGTGACCGACCTGAGCAAGCTCGGGGAAAGAACCCTGGTTGTCGACTGTGATGTAATTCAGGCTGATGGGGGCACCAGGACAGCGGCGATCACCGGTGCCTATGTGGCTCTCTGCCAGGCGGTAAGAACGCTAACCAGTATGGGAATAATCTCCGCAACACCCCTGAAGGGCGCTCTTGCCGCGACCAGTGTCGGGATTGTGCACGGCTGTTATCTCGTTGACCTGTGTTATGATGAGGACTCTGTTGCTGATGTTGACTTTAATATCGTCATGACCGGTAATGGCGCTTTCGTGGAAATCCAGGGTACGGCTGAAGTAAAGCCGTTTACCAGGGAGGATATCAATAACCTTCTTTCGCTTGCCGAAAAAGGGATACGGGAGCTGTTTCAGGTTCAGCAGGAGACTCTGAGCACACTAAAAACCGGGTAGGATTATCAACTCGACGGAGGATTTTTTCTTTTACCTTCTCCTTCCGGCCAGGGTGATAATCAATAAGGAAATCGGATGAATAAAAAGGCTTACGCTGCACTGTGTCTTTCTATTTTCACCGCCATGCTGGGGCTGGGTATTATCTCTCCCCTGATGGCGCTCTACGCCACGAGCCTGGGGGCGACTGGTTTCTGGCTGGGGGTGATGTATTCGGGATTTTCCATATCCCGGACGGTCGTCCTTCCTGTCGCTGGCTGGCTTGCCGACAACCGGAGCCGTAAAAAACTCATGATTATCGGGCTGGGGGGTTACGCCGTCGTATCCCTGCTCTACGCATCCGTGGGTCAGCTTTACCAGTTGATAACCGTCCGAATGCTCCACGGGGTGTTCTCCGCCATGGTTATGCCCATTGCCCAAGCTTATGTCGGCGACCTCATTCCCGAAGGGAAAGAGGGGACCTACATGAACTTTTACTCTATGATCATGTTCCTGGGGATGGGGATGGGCCCGCTGATGGGAGGGTTTCTATCGGACATTTTTGAGGTAAATACCGTCTTTTATGTCATGGGTGCCTTCGCCGCCACGGCCATTCTCCTGCTCATACTGACAGTGCCTGACATTGCACCGCAGCATAAGCGAAGCCATGTTAAGAGTGCCCCGATGATGACAATGATCAAAGACAACAGGATGAAGGCGGTAAGCCTGTACATGGCTAGCCGCGGCATCTTCCGGCAGAGCATCTCGGCTTTCCTGCCCATCGTTGCGGTCAATCTTCTGGGTCTGACCCGCTCCACGGTCGGGATTATCGTGTCCACCTATACGCTGTCTGAGGCAGTGTTTGGCGGAATACTGGGACCGATCTCCGATAGAATGAATAAAAAGGTGCTCATGATTACAGGTGCGGCGGTGGCACCGATCCTTCTTTTCTTCCTGCCCCAGGCGAAATCCGCCAGCGGACTGCTTTTTATTCTGGTGCCGCTGGCTTTTATGGGTGGCCTGGGGAGAGCACCTGCGATGGCTTTCAATGTGCAGTCGGGGAGAAAGTTCGGCAGGATGGGGTCAGCAATGGGACTGGTCCAGACCTCAATGGCGATCGGGCATCTTATCGGCCCGATGGCGACGGGCTACATTATGGATACATACGGTGCGAATAATGTGTTTTACTTTGGTGCGGCGGTTGCGGGCATCTCGGTCTTCCTGATCAGCTACTGGCTTCTGAAGAAAGATGTTGTGCCAGTCGCAGACCCGACGGTCGGTGGTGAGGCAATTAAGTCTAAATAATATGGTATCAGGAGACTGGTATGAACAAAAAGGCTTTTGTGTCACTGTGTCTTGCCATCTTCACCGCCATGCTTGGGTTGGGCATTATTTCCCCCCTGATGGGGCTTTATGCCAACAGTATGCCGGGGGCGAACGGCTTCCTGCTGGGCTTCATGTATTCCGGTTTCTCTCTTACCCGGACAATCGTCCTGCCCGTTGCCGGGTGGTTCTCCGACATGAAGGGACGCAAGATTCTCATGGTAATCGGACTTGCGGGTTACGCATTGATATCGCTCCTCTATGTGGCGGCGGGCAACATTTACCAGCTGATTCTTGTTCGTATGCTTCACGGTGTCTGCTCATCGATGGTTGTTCCGATTGCCCAGGCTTACGTTGGTGAGCTTATCCCCGAAGGGAAAGAGGGCACCTACATGAATATCTACTCCATGATCATGTTTTTGGGAATGGGCGTGGGGCCTCTTCTGGGTGGGACTCTTTCCGATATTTTTGAGGTGAATACGGTCTTTTATGTTATGGGAGGCTTTGCAGCAGCAGCATTGGTGCTGCTGATAGTTACCGTCCCCAACCTGGCACCGCAAACAAAATATAGCGAGATGAAGAGCCCCTCGATCCGGTTAATGCTGAAAGATAACAGAATGAAGGTTACCAGCCTGTTTATGGCCAGCCGCGGCATCATGAGACAAAGCATTAACGCCTTCCTGCCTATCTTTGCCGTTACGATGCTGGGTATGAGCCGTTCTACGATCGGGGCGGTTCTCACCGCCTTCATGCTGTGCGAGGCTTTCTCCGGCGGTCTGGCGGGGCCAATGTCGGACAGGATGAACAAAAAGGTTCTGATGATGATCGGTGCTGTGATGGCACCGCTTCTTGTCTTTATGTTACCCAGCAGGACTGGTGTCGTCAGCATCCTGCTGGTTCTCATCCCTCTTGCTATCGTTGGTGGTGTTGGCAGGGCGCCTGCGATGGCTTATAATGTGCAGGCAGGACGTCACTTTGGCAGAATGGGGGCATCAATGGGGTTGGTCAATACCGCCATGGCGGTAGGAAATTTCTTTGGCCCCATGGCGTCAGGCTACATCATGGATAACTGGGGTGTCGGGCAGATATATTACTTCGGCGGTACGGTAGGTATCATTGCTGCCGTCTTTATCGGTTACTGGCTTTTTAAAAGGGAAGATAAGGTGGTAGAGGCGGCGATACTATCGGTTAAGAAGGAGGCTACCGGACCCAAAGATTAAACTAATACCAAGATGGAAACTACCTTATCCACGTTGCAAGTCGGCAGATTTCACCTTGGCTTTCGGATAACAGTCATCCAGAAACTCCGTATTCCGGGATTGGCCATATTATCTCACGGAGAAAAATGGTTTCCGGATAGTCTATCCTAATGTAAAGGGCATCTTATGAATAAAAGGGCTTTTGTATCTCTGTGTGTTTCTATTTTTACCGCCATGCTGGGGCTGGGCATTATCTCCCCCCTGATGGCGCTCTATGCCACGAGCCTGGGAGCGACGGGCTTCTGGCTGGGGGTGATGTATTCCGGATTTTCCATATCCCGGACGATTGTCCTTCCGGTCGCCGGCTGGCTTGCCGACAACCGGAGCCGTAAAAAACTCATGATTGTCGGTCTGGTGGGTTACGCTGTGATCTCCCTGCTCTACGCTTCGGTAAGCCAGCTTTACCAGCTCATCACCGTGCGGATGCTCCACGGGGTGTTCTCCGCCATGGTTATTCCCATTGCCCAGGCTTATGTCGGCGACCTCATTCCCGAAGGGAAAGAGGGGACTTACATGAACTTCTACACGATGGTCATGTTCCTGGGGATGGGGATGGGCCCGCTGATGGGAGGGTTTCTCTCGGACATTTTTGATGTCAATACCGTTTTTTATGTCATGGGTGGCTTCGCTGCGGTGGCACTTACCCTGTTAATTCTGACGGTGCCCGATATGGCAGCACAGGTCAAGCGAAATCATGTGAAGCGTGCTTCCCTCTGGACGATGATCAGAGACAACAAGATGAAGGCCGTCAGTCTGTATATGGCCACCCGCGGCGTTTACGCACAGAGTATCATGGCTTTTCTTCCCCTTTTCGCTGTTAACGTCATCGGGCTGAGCCGCTCGATCGTCGGGGTTCTCCTTTCCAGCTACTCTCTCTCCGGGGCGGTCTTTGGCGGCATGCTGGGACCGGTCTCGGATAAAGTGAACAAAAAGGTGCTCATGATTACGGGTGCGGCGATGGCACCGGTCATTCTGTTCTTCCTGCCCCAGATGAAATCCGCCGCCGGCATTCTGCTTGTCCTGGTGCCACTGGCATTTATGGGTGGCCTGGGAAGAGCACCTGCCATGGCTATCAATGTGCAGTCGGGGAGAAAGTTCGGCAGGATGGGCTCAACCATGGGGCTGATCAATACCGCCATGGCGACCGGAAACTTCATCGGCCCGCTGGTAACCGGCTACATTATGGATCACTATGGCATCGAAAATGTCTTTTACTTTGGCGCGATTGTGGGGACTGTTTCAATCGTATTTATCAGTTACTGGCTTCTTCAGAAAGACGACGTGGCAGTTGCGGTTCCCGTCGCGGTAAGCCAGGTTATCGAGGAAGAGCCGTCTCATCACCGGGAATAAGACGCGGCAACCCGTGTTATTTTCAGGGCAACTCCATGGCGACAGGGTTGCATCTTTCACCGGCTGATTTTAGCTATTCCCGGAATACGCCTTACGGCCTGCCGGTGGTTCGCCCCTGATTCTATCGCAATTTTGCTGGTATCTTGTCAGGCTGATAACGGATGTTAAAGCTGCCTTAGTCCATTCATGATATTGATAGTACGTATTAACCTGACGCGACACTAGCCCGGCCTGGCCTGTCCTTTCCCGAAAACAAGCCATTTGTAGCTGGTAACCTCTCTTAAACCCATGGGACCGCGGGCGTGCATCTTCTGGGTGCTGATGCCAATCTCCGCCCCCAGTCCGAACTGGCCACCGTCGGTAAAGCGGGTGCTGGCGTTAACGTAGACACAGGCGGCATCCACCTCATCGAGGAAGCGCATCGCGGCGCTGTAGTCCTCTGTCAGAATTGCCTCGGAGTGTCCTGAGCCGTAGCGCTCGATATGGGCAAGGGCGGCATCCAGCGAGTCAACCACCTTCACGGCAGCGATAAGCGCCAGGAACTCCTTCCCCCAGTCCTCCGCGACAGCCGGCACGAGCTTGAGCGCATCGTTCGTGCGGAGAATCGCCATTGCCTGCTCATCGCAGTGCATCGCCACGCCGGCTTTCGCCAGTTCAGCTGCCATCCCCGGCAGGTAGCTTGCGGCAATGTCCCGGTGCACCAGCACGGTATCCAGGGCGTTGCAGACCGAGGGTTTCTGCACCTTGGCGTTCACGACAATCTTCACGGCGTTGTCCAGGTCGGCGCTTTTATCAACATAGGTGTGGCAGACGCCCATTCCTCCTGCCACGACGGGGACGCTGGAGTTTTCCCGGACAAACTTGATGAGGGGCGCCCCGCCCCGCGGTACGATGAGATCGATATAGGCGGACATCCTGAGCATGTGGTTTACGAGGGTATGGTCGGTATTCTCCAGAAACGCCACGGCACCGTCCGGGACACCGGCGCGGCGGCAGGCATCCTGGACAAGATGCGTCAGGGCAGCGTTGCTGTGGATTGCTTCCTTCCCACCCCTCAGAATAACGGCATTACCCGACTTGAGACAGAGGGATGAGATGTCAATGGTAACATTGGGGCGGCTTTCGTAGATTGTACCGATGACCCCCAGGGGCACCCGTTTCTTCCCGATAAGCAGCCCGTTCGGCAATGTGCGCATATCAAAGACCTCACCCACGGGGTCAGGGAGAGACGCAATGTTCAGCACGTCCCGGGACATCCCTTCAAGAAGGCTCCGGGACAGCTTCAGGCGGTCATAGAGGACACCGCTCAGTCCCGCCGCCCGGCCTTCTTTCAGGTCAATCTCGTTGGCAAAGAGTATCTCCCCGCTTCTGGTCAGAAGAGCAGCAGCAATGAGCCTCAGGGCTTTATTCTTGACATCGGTCGGCAGGTAAGCCATGCGCCGGGACGCTGCCCTGGCAGCACGGCACTTATCCTCAAGCTTCTCGATCGCTGTTTGCGCATCCTGCTTCACATTAATTCCTCACTTTCGTCTATCAGGGCACCTGTTCCCCGGAAGAGGTATTTATAGATGCTGTACCCCTGGCTGGTGCTTTTCTCACCGTCACCGATCACAATCCTACCGCTACGCTTATCTTCCTCACCCAGATCTATGAAATACTCCCCGGCCGGCACGGCACTCATCATGACAAGCTCCCCCCACCATGCCAGATTCTCTTCCTTCGTCCAGGGCTTCTCCTGCATCTCGTAGTCAACGGCAACCAGAAACTGTCTTTCATCCCCGGTAAAAAGAGAGCCGGTGCCTTTTTTCACGATGGTGCCCATTTCATCTCCTGTCTCCGTTAACGGTAACCTGTCTCCCTCTTCCCCTGCTTTTGCCGTGTCTCCGGCATCCGTTTCCCTGCGCTCTTGATGTGCCTCACGCGAGAAAGTATCTTCTCTGTCCGGTGTGATGTCATGCTCTGGCGCCCGTCTCTGCGGCTTCTCCGGAGACGGGTATCCTCCCGGCAGTTTTCCGGTTTGCTCCGGCAGGGGTCTTTCCGTCAGCCCTTGCCGGGAGCCGATGAAAGAGATTATCGCCTCTCTGACAAGCCGGGTGACGTCTGTGCCCATGACGAGAGATATCTCATGAAGGCGGGCGATTTCCCCGGCGGACATGGGGACAATCAGCTGGGCTTCCAGCCTGGCTTGCGGGTAACTCACTCTGTTTCCTTGCTCTTGCGCCAGGGTGCTTTTTGTGTCCCAGTACTCCTGTTCCTCTTCTGGTGAGGCAAACTGCGGTATTTCATTATCTCTCATTTTTCAACTTACCCCCGGTTATATCAGTATGTCACGGATTGCTTCGGGCTTCGGACTCAATCTATCTGTTTCACCCTATCCCCTTTGTCCCCTTTCCCTCAAGGGGAAGGGGAGGATTTGGAAGAGGGGTATGCACCCCTCTTAGACACCCTCTTCTCACTCTGTCATTGCGAGCGTCAGCGAAGCAATCCGTAAAATATCGGTGTGGCGGACGGATTGCTTCGTCGCGATCGCTCCTCTCAATGACATTAAGCAAGCCCCTTATATCACCACCAGGTTATTCCGGTGCACCACCTCGGCACCGTAGTCATAGCCCAGCAGACCGGCAATCTGCCCCGAATGATGTCCCCTGATAACCTCAATATCATCCGAACTGTAGTTGGTGATGCCGCTGCCCAGCTTTGTCCCCTTCATATCAAAGATGTCAACAATATCGCCCTGCTGGAAGCTGCCGCTCACCGCCCTGATGCCGGAGGGAAGAAGACTGCGGTTTTCTTCCGTCAGTGCCCTGGCGGCGCCTTCGTCAATCACCAGCGTGCCCTTGATGGCAAGACCGGAGAGCATCCAGCGCTTGCGGCTCTCCAGCCTGGAGGCAGCCGGGACAAAACGGGTGCCGATTGCCTCACCTTCTGCCAGTCTGGTGATAATATCCGGCGTCCTGCCGTTGGCGATGATAACAGTGATGCCGCAGGAAGTTGCCAGCTTTGCTGCCTCAATCTTGGTAATCATGCCGCCGGTGCCGGTTTCGCTGAGTGTCCTGGAGCAGATGCGCTCGATATCGTCATCAATGCTCTCCACAACAGAGATGAGCCTGGCATCGGGGTCATGGTGCGGGTCGGCGGTGTAAAGCCCGTCAATATCGGTCAGAATCATAAGCAGGTCTGCCTCAACCAGGCTTGCCACCATGGCGGAGAGGTTGTCGTTATCCCCGAACTTCATGTCGTGCATCTCGTCGGCGGCAACAACATCATTCTCGTTGACAACCGGGATAACCCTCCTCTCAAGCAGGGCAAGCAGGGTGTTGCGGGTATTGAGGTATCCCGCCCTGTCCATCAGGTCGCGCTTGGTGAGGAGTGCCTGCGCTACCGGGATATTATGCTCATCAAAAAGCTTCTCGTAGATGGACATCAGGCGTCCCTGACCCACCGCGGCCAGCATCTGCTTGTAAGGGATACCCTTTATCCTCTCCGTAATCCCCAGCCGCTCCCTGCCGGCAGCCACTGCCCCGGACGTCACGATGACAATCTCCCTGCCGTCATGATGCAGGGCGGAAATCTGGGACACAAGACGTGCCATGATGTCCGGGTTCAGGTGATTTGCCCCGCCAGTAAGCAGGCTCGTGCCGAACTTTGCCACCACGATGTGATAGGGTATGTTTCTTGCTTTCTCCATTGACATAAGACTCGCTAAAAATTTGATTTCATTATAACAAGAGTGAAGGTGCGGGACAAGAAGAGACCGGGACAAAGGGATACCTATGCCTTGCTGTCATTGCGAGCGTAAGCGAAGCAATCCCAATCTTAACGGGGCATAGAGATTGCTTCGTTGCTATCGTTCTTTCCCTGAATGTCGCTGGGCGCGTACCGGAATTGTCTGCGTGGCAGCCGGGAGGTTATAATAAGAGAGATAATGTATGAACTATCTCCCCTGCTGTGAAGGCGGTGGCGCAGGAAAGCAACATGCATGGTCGGGGATAGAAAAGGGTAATGTGAATTTGAGGGCTAGTTCCGTTTCGGCTAGCCCTGCAGGCATTTGGAAAGGAAAGCATACTTGGATTTAACAGGGCTGTTACCACTTATCAGGGATATTCCGGACTACCGCAAGCTTGTCTTTGGGATAAAGCAGGGGGAAGGTGGGGATGCCGTCTTTGTGATCGATGGGGCAAAGCCTTATCTCATCGCCGCCCTCTCCCATGACCTGAAACTGCCGGTGCTGGTGGTCACGGCAAAACCGGAAAACGGCAAAAGGCTTTATGACCAGATACAGACCTGGTGCCGCTCTTCTGAGGTGATCCTTTTTCCCGAACCGGACAGCCTACCCTTCGACCGGCTGGCAACGGACAGCCTCAGCGAGATGGAAAGGCTCAGTGTGCTTGCCAGCCTGGTGCAGAGAGCAGATAAAATCGCTACCCCGGTCGTGATTGCCTCAGCGGCATCGCTCATGCAGAAGGTAATGCCCTATCCTGGGTTTATCGCTGCCTGCCAAACGATTAAAACAGGTACGGAAATCACGCCTTTTACGCTGCTTGCCCGCCTGGAGGCTGCGGGCTACCACCTGGAGGGTACGGTAAGTGCACCCGGCGAGATGAGCCACCGCGGCG
Source organism: Chloroflexota bacterium (assembly GCA_043818655.1). Taxonomy (GTDB): domain Bacteria; phylum Chloroflexota; class Dehalococcoidia; order Dehalococcoidales; family JAZDNC01; genus JBDRFO01. The sequence goes on along the minus strand of JBDRFO010000101.1, from coordinate 4,064 downwards.
GCATTATTGACATCTACCCGCCGACCGGCAAGCTCCCGGTGCGCCTGGAGTTTTTTGGCAACACCATCGATAGCATCCGTCTCTTTGACCCCGGCACACAGCGCTCGGTCGGGGAGGTTGCATCCGTCTTCATCTGCCCGGCAACGGAGATAACGGCACTTCAGCAAAAAGACCGGAAAGGGCTGGCAGCAAAGCTGGGGAGGCTTGACCTCTCAATTCTTGATGCCGACCTTAAGGAGCAGTACCGGCAGGACATCGCACTGATGCTGGGTGGGGAGGGGGAGGATAACCTGAGATTTTACGCACCCCTGTTTCATACCGGCAGCCTCCTTGATTACCTGCCGGAAAATACGATCGTTCTCCTTGATGAACCGGAGAACATCAGGGGAACCACGGATAACCTGGATGGTGAGATAAGCAACCTGGTCAGGGAGAAACAGGCGCGTGGGGAACTGCCGGGGAATTTCCCCGTGATGTATTTCAAATGGGAGGAGCTTCTTCCGAAAATCAACGAAGGACAATGCCTTTCTCTTGTCTCCTGGGGGCTTGCCGACAGTCCAAACGCCTGCCAGATGAGCTTCAGCGCGGCTCCAGCGTACATGGGGCAGCTCCCCGTCTTTATCCAGAAGATAAAACAGCTTCTGGAAGAAAAACGAAGGGTGATTATAATTACCCAGCAGGGGGCGCGTCTTGCTGAGATGCTGGGCGATGCCGGGATTATCGCTCCGGCTCTTGATGCGGCGAGGGAGCGACCCCGGTTCGGCTCGCTTCTCCTGCTGCAGGGGTCGCTCTCTTCCGGGTGGGTCATGGACGGGAAGACCTGTCTTTTTACCGATGCCGAGATATTCGGTTTCGTCAAGGAGCGCCGCCTGTCGCGCCGCCGCCTGCCGGCAAGACACACACCGCCCGCCACGTTTGCGCCAGGGGATTACCTGGTGCATATTGAGCACGGGATTGCCCGTTTCCTGGGTGTTGCCCGGATGAGCGGTGATGGCACCGAGCAGGAGTATCTGGTTCTGCAGTACGGCAGCGGGGATAAGCTCTTTGTTCCGGCTGACCAGATTGACCGCCTGAGCAGGTATATCGGCGCAGGCGAAGAAGCGCCGTCGCTCAGCCGACTGGGGACACAGGAATGGCTGCATACCAAGGAGCGCGCCAGGAAGGCAGCCGAGGAAATCGCCGGTGAGCTTCTGTCCCTCTATGCCGCCAGGAGGGTGGTTCCCGGTGTTGCCTTTTCCCCGGATAAACCCTGGCAGCAGGAGCTGGAGGCGTCTTTCCCCTATGTTGAGACCCGTGACCAGATGACCGCCATCGGGAAGGTAAAAGAAGATATGATGGTAGCCAAACCCATGGACCGGCTGGTGCTGGGGGATGTGGGCTACGGGAAGACCGAGGTGGCAGTGCGTGCGGCGTTCAAGGCGGTGCTGGACGGCAGACAGGTAGCGGTGCTTGTACCCACGACGGTGCTTGCCGAGCAGCACTTTATTACCTTCAGCCAGCGGATGGAGGCATTCCCGGTCAGGATTGAGGTTCTAAGCCGCTTCCGCATGCCGAAAGAGCAGGAAAAGGTGCTCCAGGGTCTGGCGGATGGCTCCGTGGATATCTGTATCGGCACACACCGTCTCCTGCAAAAGGATGTCGTCTTTAAAGACCTGGGACTGCTCGTTATTGGCGAAGAGCAGCGTTTTGGTGTCGCCCACAAGGAACACCTGAAGCAGCTGCGGCAAAATGTTGATGTTCTTACCCTGAGCGCCACCCCCATCCCCAGAACTTTGCACATGTCCCTGGTGGGCGTGCGCGACATCAGCATGATTGAGACACCCCCGGAAGACAGGTTGCCGGTCAAAAGCTATGTTGCCCGGTTCGATGACCATCTGGTCAGGGAAGCCATAATGAGAGAGATGGACAGGAACGGGCAGGTGTTTTTTGTCCACAACCGTGTGCAGAGTATCGCCGGCGTTGCGGCAAAGCTGAGGGCGCTTGTGCCCGGGGCAAGAATTGCGGTGGGACACGGGCAGATGGATGAAGAAGAGCTGGAGATGGTGATGCGCGACTTCGCCCAGGGCGAAAGCGACATCCTGGTCTGCACCACCATCATTGAGTCCGGGCTTGACATGCCCAATGTCAACACCATCATTGTGAACCGGGCGGACAGAATGGGGCTGACCCAGCTCTACCAGCTGCGCGGGCGGGTGGGGCGTGGTGCCGAGCTGGCTTATGCCTATTTCCTGTTTGATAATGACAGGAGGCTGACACCCACGGCGGAGAAAAGACTCCAGACGATACTGGAAGCATCAGACCTTGGTGCCGGTTACAGCATTGCCATGAGAGACCTGGAGATAAGGGGTGCGGGCACGCTCCTGGGAACAAAGCAGAGCGGCTTTATCAGTGCTGTCGGCTTTGACCTTTACACGCGGCTGCTGGCACAGGCGGTGAAGGAGATGAAGGCAAAGCAGGCAGGTGAGCCAGTTGAGCCGCCGGCAAAGTTGCCGCCGCCCAGGATAGACCTGCCCTTATCCGCCCTGCTGCCGGAGGAATATGTCCCGGATATTGATACCCGCCTTGAGCTTTACCGGAGACTGGGGCAGATTGACAAAGTTGAAGATGTCACCGAGATGGCATCCGAGCTTGCCGACCGCTTCGGCAAACTGCCGCCGGCAGTTGAGAACCTGCTCTATGCCGTCAGGGTGAAGATTCTGGCAGGCCGGGCAGGCATTGAGTCTGTCTCCCATGAGACGGGGTATATTGTTCTTAAGCTGTTTGCGGGCATGGAGTTTGAGCAGGCAAGGCTTGAGCCTTTTCTTAAGTATGGCATCAAGGTTGGCACGAACCAGCTCAGGATAAACTCAAGGAGGCGGCTTGGGGCGGAGTGGTGTGGGGTGCTGGAGGAGATACTGGGGAGTATTAATTAAGCTGACACAGACATATTTAATTATGGCGATAATAAATACTGAAATGATTGAGGGGGAAAAGCTATCCTTAGATTGGTGAGTGACAAAGGCATATCATATTTCCTTGCTTTTTTAACCTGTATTGCGTAGCCAATTGTTTTATTAGCGAAATAATCCAGAAATCTTTCCTTTGTTATCCCAGCTTGTTCTCCTGTTTTTACCCAAAGCGTTTGTGGCTCCTCGCTAAGTATTTCTCCAACTTCAAATTCTCCAATTATCTTTTTAATTGGTTCAGATGCGTAAACGACTACTGTTGTCACCTTTTCACGCTTAAAAATTTTACGGCGGAATTCATATTCTTTTGTTCCCTCAAATATCTTTAACGCAAATTCTGGCTTAATCGATAACAATACTCTCATCAACCTTACACTCCCGTAATATGTCCCACAAATTTTTTACACTAATCTGCGTAAATCCTCTTGGCGCATCATTCACACTATTTATAACACCTATCTCGATAAGCTTCTGCAAATTAATGCGCTTTGGGAACGAACAAACATATAGAAAATTCACAATGAATGGGCGGCTACTTTTATTATAGTTCCATTGCTGAGATAATTCTTCGGTAGTGAATACACTCCGCTTCCTACAAAGCTGTATAAAATCTGTTTCGTTAGGTATGCTGTCAATAACACTTTCAACTATGCCGATGGTTGTTACGACACTGTGGCGGTAAGCTGGATATCTATCAGCAGTACGATAGAATACAATTACATCGCCTGAATGCAAATTTTTTTCTATCGATCGAGAAATGTACACTTTACTTATCGCATTTCGGTGTGGCTCGTTTTCCACAAAATCCATGGGTGATTCCGTTCGAAGAATTGAGTCAGGGAATAATTCGGTATGATATTTTGGGTAAATCGGCACGAGGAAAATATTTCCTACCGTTGAGAAAAACGGATACGTTAGTTTCGGTTTCGAACGGTTAGATACTCGTTCACAGGAGCGAATATAAACTTTTTCATTACTTCTCTTTGAGCCATGATAGTAGAATCCATACTCTTCTAACAGATTTATCAATCGTTGCTGTTCAATTCGCTTGTTGAAAATTGTAACATATATCTCATCAGTCTTGAAGCGGAGGGCATTATCAAAAACAATTTTAAGAAA
>JBDRFO010000100.1:0-6351 GCA_043818655.1 Chloroflexota bacterium | reverse complement strand
CCAAATGCAAAATAGCATCTATCTCAAGCATACTGGCAACCGCCGGCAGAATCTGGTAGAATTCTTGATACGGGTAATCCCGATCCGGCACAAAAGCGAACCGGACGGCAGAGGAATGCGTAACGGCAATACCGGATGTGTTGTTGCGTGACCGGTATTGAACCATGAGAACAACGTGATTCTGCCTGGTAAATGGTGTTTACCCCGGGTGCTGATCGTCTGCCGGATGCGAATTTAACCCCCGGAGATTTGAGGGGCGCTGATGTCTGAGATATTTCTGGTCGCCCGTGACCTTCAGAAAAGCTTTAACAGCCAAAAAGCCGTGAGCGGCGTCTCCTTTACCATCCAGAAACAGGAGATTTTCGGTCTCCTCGGTCCGAACGGTGCCGGCAAGACAACCACCATCCGTATGCTCGCCACCATCCTGGTACCGGACCAGGGTGACGTCACGATCGGAGGTCACTCTGTCAGGCGCGAGGCTCCCGCCGTGCGCCGCCTCATCGGCGTCTGTCCCCAGGAACTGGCTCTTTACGAAGACCTCTCCGCTTTCGAAAACCTTGTTTTTTTCGGCCGGATGGTGGGGCTGGGCAACCGGGAGGCACGCACCCAGGCAACAGACTATCTTGACCTCACCGGTCTTGCCGAAAGGGCGAAGGGAAGGGTGTCGAAGTACTCCGGAGGGATGAAGCGGCGTCTCAACCTGGCGATTGCCCTCATGGGTCATCCGGAGATGATTTTCCTGGATGAACCGACCGTCGGCATTGACCCGCAGTCACGAAACAACATCTACGACACAATCCTTAATCTCAGGGATAAAGGCATGACCGTCCTTTACACGACCCATTACATGGAGGAGGCAAACCACCTCTGCGACCGCATCGCCATCATGGACGGCGGACAGATTATCGCAATGGACACCCCGCTGAATCTCAGGAAGCAGATCGGTCCCCCGGAGCAGGTAACCCTGGAAGATGTTTTTCTCAAAATGACCGGCAGAAGCCTCAGGGATTAGACGTGAGATGGTAAGAGCGCTGGTTATCGCCCTCAGGGAGGTCCGGAGCTATCTGCAGGATAAAGGAGACCTCGCTTTCAGCTTGCTCCTGCCGATTGTTATCTTCGCCCTGATGTACGGGGCTTTCGGCGGCTCAACCATCTTTCACGGCACGGCATATGTTGTTAATGAAGACCCCGGCGGCAGCTACGCCGCCCTTCTGCTGGAAAGACTCGGCAATCTCGATGATGTTGATGTTGTCCTGCTTTCATCGGAAAATGCGGAGGACAGGCTAAAGAGATCGGATATTCAGCTCGTCACCTACATCCCGGCGTCTTTTTCCGCCAACCTGTCCCGCGGCTGGCCGGCGGAGCTGATTTTCCGGCAGCGGGGCAACGGAAGCCAGGAAGGACAGATCGTCGCCAGCTTTATCCGCGGCAAGGCACAGGAGATCAGCCAGGAAGTCCAGCTCAAGAGGCAGGTGCTGAATGTTATCGGCGGCAGCCAGAAACATACCGATACTACCGTGCAGAAATTCCTGGACAGGGAGCGGGAACACCCGTTCGTCACGGTGACCGAGGAATATGTCGGCAGCCGCCCCGACCCCGTGTATCTGTTCCTGCCGGGGATTATCACCATGTTCGTCCTTTTTGCCATCACCATGAGCAGCCGGACACTGGTGGAGGAGCGAAACAACAGGACGCTGGAACGATTGCTCACCACCCGCCCGACCACCGGCGAGCTTTTTGGCGGCAAGTTTCTCGCCAGCACCGCCCGCGGTTTCATCCAGACTTTCATCCTGCTGGTACTGGATTATGCTGTCTTCCGTCTTTTCACACCGGTCTCTTTTTTCCGGGCACTCACCGTTGCCCTTGTTTTTGCAGCGGCCTCAAGTACCGTCGGACTTCTGATCGGCTCCGTATCCCGTACCCTGGAGCAGGCAAACTGGATCGCCGTCCTGATAACCATGAGCATGACCATGCTGGGAGGCACCTTCTTCACCATCACGCGGGACTCCGCCCTGTACAGCCTCAGCCGGCTGTCACTCAACACCTATGCCAACGATGCCTTCAAGGTAATCATCGCCCGTGATGGCTCCCTCTCCGACGTGTGGCAAGAGCTGGCGGTAATCGCCGCGGTAACCGTCACCGGGCTTCTCCTGAGCCGGATACTCTTCAGGGTTGTCCCGGGAGGAAGGTAGCCGGGAATGAAAACCCTGAGACAGATATGGTTTTTTATCCTGAAAGACCTGCGGCTTTTCGTAACCGACCGGATCGCCCTGTTTTTCTTTATCCTCTTTCCCTTCCTTTTCATCATCCTGTTTAACTTTCTCTTGAGCGGTGCCACCGCGCAGGACGAGCGGCTGGAACTGCATCTGGTTACACGGGAGGAGGGAAGCAGCCTGAGCCGCCAGATAATCATGGATCTGGAAACCATGGATGATGCCAAGCTTGAGCCTGGCGAGGTAAAGATAATCTGGGAGAAAGACTACGACAAAGCCCTCCGGGCACTTCAGGACGATCGCATCAGCGGTCTCCTCGTGTTTCCGGAGGATTTTACCGATGGCATCCTGGTGGGCTACGGCAGCGAGCTGATCGTCATGACCAACCCGGAGGCAACGGAAACCAGGGCAGCCCTGAAAGGCTTTGCGGATGCCATCTCCAGGAGCTTTGGCCTGCAACAAGCTGCCAAGAACTCGATGAACGGACTGCGCATCGAGCAGAGTCTCGCCAATTCCGGCAATCCGCCGGAGGGCAGCCAGCTTGCCGCCACCCAGGGAGGAGTCCTGATCAAGGAATCACTCGTCAGGTTCCAGGTTGAGAAAATCAGTGAGGTCAAGACCGTCAACCCTGCCAACTATGTTATTCCCGGCTACCTGGTGATGTTTGTTTTCCTTGCCGCAAACGCCTATGCCGAGGCGGTTGTCCGTGAGCGGCAGAACCACACGCTGGAACGACTGATCGCATGCTCGGTGACGAAAGAAGCGATCCTGGGCGGTATCTTTTCCGGCTCGGTGGCGAAAGGACTGGTTCAAATCATGATCTTCTGGGGTGCCGGAATTACCATTTTCAAGATTGATATGGGGGCTTCACCTGGCGGCGTAATTCTGCTCTCAGTTCTCACCATCATCATGTCCGCAGCTTTCTCCCTGATGCTGGCGACACTGGCAAAGACGCAACGGGGCGCTGCCTCACTGGCAATTCTTACCTCACTGGCCCTGGCACCGCTGGGCGGCTGCTGGTGGCCCCTTTTCGTGACCCCGAAATGGATGCAGGACCTCGCCAAAATAACACCCCACGGCTGGGCAACTACCGGATTCAACAAGCTGATGGTTTTCGGCGGCGACTTTAGCGCTGCGGTCCCGGAGATGGTCGCCCTTGCCGTCTTCACCGCGATTTTCCTGATTGCAGCGATCATCCGTTTCCGTACCGGTAACGATTAGTATCCTGTCAGGGCTAACAAGGGATGTTAAAGCTACCTTAGTCTGCTCATGATATTATTATGTACTAACCTGACGTGACACCAGCAGCAACAGGTGACATGCCATCTTCTTCTTATTCTTGGGGGAAAACAGAGGCGTTCATGCCACCTGCCGGATAACGGCAAGCAACCGCCCCTGTATCTCCAGATTGGACAGGCTGGTAAATATCGGCTTCATGCTGGAGTTTGCCGGCTGCAGCCTGATACGTTCCCTCTCCGCAAAGACCTTTTTCAGGGTAACCTCTTTTTCCGCCTTCAGCCAGACAGCCGCCGTCTCCCCGTTCTCTACACTCGCAGCCGGCTGCATCAGGACGATGTCACCATCGTTAATCAGGGCATCGATCATGGAGGTGCCTTTTACCCTCAGGGCATAGACATCTTCTTTACCTCTGATCAGGTCATCAGTTACCTCGATGGTATCCATAGTGGTGACGTTCCAGGTATCCGGTGCCGGCACCGGTATCGGCTGACCGGCCGCAATCTGCCCGATAACAGGAATAAGTCGTCTTTCTCCGCCGATGTCTCCCCGCTGCAATAACTCAATACCGCGGGATACCTCGCGGTGGCGACGGATATATCCCTGTTTCTCCAGGATATCCAGGTTGTAAGAAACGACAGAGGTTGAGCTTATGCCACAACCGCTGACGATCTCCCTGACGGTCGGAGGAAAGTCCTGCTTCTTCCTGAAGCGACGGATAAACCGGATAATCTGCTGCTGCTTTGCCGATAGCGTCTTCACCAAATCTCCCCTTTTACTCAAACATGGTTGTTTGCACACGAACTTGAGATGGTAAAAACCAGCCTACCAACCAGGATTGAGTAGAACCGAATCCCCTTATAATCATAAGAGCGTAGCGAACATTTGTTCTTCAAACAGCATGTTATCGCAGCGTCGCCACTTTTGTCAAGAGGCGAGTTTTAGAAGTCATCCAGAAAATCATTATCCTGAGATAGGGCACATTACCTGCAGGTACTATTTGTATTTGGTTGCTTTGAGAGTGTCATTGCGCACCCTCACGCTGCACTCAGGGTAAACTACGCGAAGCAATCCGTAAAATCCGGGCATGGCGGACGGATTACTTCGCTGACGCTCCTCAGAGTGACACCAACCAAACCCAACACCGTAACGGAATTGCTTTTCGCAGGCCATTTGATATAAAATTAAAAATTGTTTAACAAAAATTAGTTGAGGTGTGCTGTGCCGATCTACGAATACGAGTGTGATGATTGTGCGTATCATTTTGAGATAAAGCAGGGCTTTAACGACCCGCCTGAGGCTTCCTGCCCCAGGTGCCAGGGTAAGACCCACCGCATTTTTAATCCTGCCATCGTCATCTTCAAGGGAAGCGGTTTTTATGTTACCGATAATCGCGCGGGCAGTGGGGAAAAAAGCGAAACTGGCCACGAGGAGCCTGTCAAGAGCAAATAGTGAAGCTACTTTTACAACGTGTCAGTCATGCTTCCGTCAGTGTTGATGGTGAGGTGGTGGGCAGTATCGGGCGGGGACTGGTGGTTCTGGTGGGTGTCGCCAGCGGTGATGGCAAAGATGATGTCAGTTACCTTGCCGGGAAAACAGTCGGTTTGCGCATTTTCCCCGATGAGGGAGGTAAATTTAATCTTTCTGCCCTGGACATCGGCGTGGAGCTGCTCATCGTCAGCCAGTTTACCCTGCTGGCTGATACCAGGAGGGGGCGACGCCCCAGCTTTACCGGAGCCGCCCCACCGGCGCAGGCAGAGGAGATTTTCCAACAGTTTGTTGCCGCCTGCACCGCCACGGGACTGAGAGTGGCCACCGGACGCTTCCAGAAGCAAATGCAACTGGAGATTCATAACGACGGCCCGGTAACCATCATGCTGGACAGCAGGGAAAAGATTTCTTCTTAGAAGCTATTCAGAAAGGCGAAATCTGAAGCTGGCTGTCCGGTGATGCTAACCTCAAAGAGTGGGTTTCTGGATAAGTTGTAGAAGTCTTCCGGGAACGTGACATGCGGATGCTGGGACGCAACACGCCCGAATTTGGGACATTAGTTGCGGGTAGCCTGTAGCGCGATTTGCATATATTATTAGATGGTGAGACATGATACACCTGAGAAAAGAGGAAATCCAGCGCATTGTCACTCTGAGGAGCGGTAGCGACGAAGCAATCCGTAAAATCCCGGTGTGCTGAACGCATTGCTTCGCTGGTGCTCGCCATGACTGACCTCTTTTGCCAGACTTTACCAGTATGCCCGTCAAATTCAAGAAACCGGTACTTTAGCTCAGTATGATGAGAAAGAGCATTTCATCTGGTCAAATTTAATAGCTACTGGATAGCCGGGAGAAAAGCCTTTGATGCACGGGAGGGAGCAGTTCAGTGATTGAAGAAATTGCATCCGGATTTTACCAGTTACAGATACCATTCCCGCATAATCCCCTGCGCAATATCAACTGCTACATCATCTTAGCTGACGGTAGGGCAATGATGATTGATACGGGGATGAACATGGAAGAATGCCACAGCACCATTATCAGTGACCTTAATGCACTGGGTGCCGATCTCACGAAAACAGCCTTCTTCATTACCCACATGCATCCCGACCACATCGGGCTTCTTTCCAAACTGGCAGGAGAAAGCTCGGTTGTTTATTTCAACCAGGCGGATGCTGCCATGTATCACAGCATGAGAGACAGCAACATGGAGAACCGTTTGATCAGGCACACCAGAAACGGCTTCCCTGGTGATGAAATTCGGAAAACCATGAATAACCCGATTTACAAAAGGGAATACACCAACCATGAATTTCACTTTGTGCAACAGGATGATGTTATCTCTATCGGCGACTACCACTTCCACTGTATTGAAACCCCGGGTCACACCAGGGGACATATGTGCCTTTATG